>PIVW01000502.1 GCA_003353825.1 Chloroflexota bacterium | reverse complement strand
GCCCACACCATATTGCCTGGTGTAGTGATCGCTTTTTTGTTAGGGTGGCCTCTCGCTATTGGCGCCTTGATATTTGGTGTTCTCACGGCCGTGGGTATCGGCGCCTTGACCGACCGTGGCACACTCAAAGAAGACACAGCTATCGGCGTTGTCTTTGCAGGGCTTTTTGCCCTGGGGATCGCTTTGTTATCTATGTCCGGAAACTACACGGTCGATCTGGCGCACTTTCTGTTCGGTAATTTATTGGGCGTTTCGATCTCAGATCTTGTTGTAATTGTCATATTAGCGGCGATCGTTCTGCTCACGATCCTTCTATTCTACAAGGAATTTTTACTGATCTCTTTCGACCCAGTGCTGGCCACCACCTTACGGTTACCAACCACCTTTCTGCGCTATCTGCTTCTGGTTCTCATTGCCATCACCATAGTCACAGCCCTGCAGGTGGTTGGCATTGCCCTGATGTTGGCGATGTTCGTCACTCCGGCAGCGACTGCCTCTCTGCTCACACGGCGCCTGCCTTCGATGATGGCTGTTGCTGCGTCCATCGGTGCCATCTCTGGTGTGGTGGGTGTGTACGCTTCCTTTTATCTGAATGTGGCGTCGGGAGCAGCCGTGGTATTGGTTGCGTCCTTGATCTTCTTATTGGTATTCCTATTTGCGCCCGGGCGGGGCCTCATCTGGCAACGACAGTAGTAGCGAAAAATCATGCGCTTATGCTGTGATCTCCCAGCAGGCAACACGTTTTGACATCTGAGCCTGTGAACGCTAGAATTTGTGCAAGTTAGCACCAGTTTCATACAGTTTCACTTGCATCCGTTTTGTCTCTCTTGAAAGGTCAAAAAACTACCTCAATCGAGAGATGGTATTGGATACCGTGCCATATCCGGCACCACAGCCGACCTTACCGAGAACCCGGAAAACACACGACATTTGCCGTGCCCCCTGTCCAGACTTGGGGCACGTTTGATGTGCAACATGGACGCATGATCGAACTGGTTCGACCTCAGCGATATTTTACTCGATATCTTATTGAGTATCCCATTGATTTATCTACTTTTAGGAGGAGTTACCCCATGAAGTTGCGTGATTTTCTCACTTCGTCACGGCTGGCCTTTGCGGTTGTGGCGTTGTTTGTGTTTGCGATGCTCTTGCCGCAATCGGCCGCGGCAGCAGGCCTCGCCCAGGAGCCGGCACCTGAACCACTGCCCTGGTTGTGGTGGTTGGGCCCCATCGGCTCGATCATCGCCTTGGTTTTTGCCCTCATCTTTTACCGCAATGTGATGTCTGTGGATGAAGGAACACCCCGCATGATCGAGATCGCACAAGCTGTGCGAGATGGCGCCTCTGCCTATCTCAGAAGCCAATATAAGGTTGTTGCCATTGTCTTTGCAGCCTTGTTCATTCTATTCTTGGTCCTGGCCTATGGCTTTAACTTGCAAAACACAGTCATCCCCTTCGCTTTCTTAACAGGTGGATTCTTTTCTGCGCTCTGTGGTTTCTTCGGTATGAAAACCGCTACGAACGCTTCTGCTCGCACGACCAATGCTGCTCGTCAGGGCCTAGATGGCGGTTTACGAGTCGCCTTCCGCGCCGGTGCGGTCATGGGTCTGGTCGTTGTCGGCTTCGCATTGTTGGATATCTCGATCTGGTTCCTTATTTTGTACTACCTGTTCCCCGTCGAATTCTATGGGGGGGCACTTAGCCCCTTACCGCAGATTACCGTCATTATGCTAAGTTTCGGCATGGGCGCCTCAACCTATGCCCTCTTCGCCCGTGTCGGAGGTGGCATCTACACCAAAGCAGCGGATGTGGGCGCCGATCTCGTTGGAAAAGTAGAAGCAGGTATACCAGAAGATGACCCCCGCAACCCCGCAACGATCGCCGACAACGTAGGTGATAATGTCGGTGATGTGGCCGGTATGGGTGCAGATCTCTACGAATCGTATGCCGGATCGATCTTGGCGACAGCTGCACTGGGTGTTGCTGCAGTCGGTGTTGCCGGCGAAACCTTCCGAGGAACCGATTCTCTGATCGGCATGCAGCTGCGATATCTATCTGCCCCTCTGGCCCTGGCCGGCATCGGCGTGCTGTTATCCATTATTGGTATCTACATGGTCCGCACAAAAGAAGGCGCTTCGATGGCTGAATTGATGGGTGCGCTCTCGTTGGGCGTAAATGCCAGTTCAGTCGGCATCGCTATCATGGCAATTCCCGTCCTCTATCTTTTGGGACTTCCCGATTGGTGGCGAGTATGGATTGCGGTGGTAATAGGTCTTGCCGTCGGTATCATCATCGGCAAATCAACTGAGTATTACACATCCTACGCCTTTAAACCGACCCAAGGGATCTCCGACCAGGCCGACACCGGTCCCGCCACCGTCATCATCGACGGCCTGGCTGTGGGCATGAACTCGACCATGATCCCGGTGTTGGCTATTGCTGTTGGTATTTTCGTCAGCTTCTATATCGTGGGAGGCAGTGCTAACACACTGATGGGTTTGTTCGGTGTCGGCATTGCAGCAGTCGGCATGCTTTCGACGTTGGGTATCACACTGGCCACCGATGCCTACGGCCCCATTGCCGATAACGCCGGTGGTAATGCCGAAATGGCCGGTTTACCCCCCGAGGTTCGCCAACGCACCGACCAGTTGGATGCACTCGGTAACACCACAGCCGCTACCGGTAAAGGATTTGCCATCGGCTCCGCTGCCCTGACTGCTCTGGCGCTGCTGGCAGCCTATATGGAAGAAATCCGCTTTAGTCTCGTGCACCTGCAAGGCATCGAAACTGTTATCGTAGCCGGCCAAACTATTCCTGTCGAAGAACTGACTATGGATCAGTTCATGACCTATTACGACGTCACACTACTGAATCCCAATGTGTTGATCGGTGTTTTCCTTGGCGCAGTCACCGCCTTCTTCTTCTCGGCAATGACGATGAAAGCTGTCGGCCGTGCCGCTGGTGATATGGTGCAGGAAGTGCGGCGCCAGTTCAAGGCCAAGCCAGGCATCCTCAAAGGGGAAGATACGCCCGACTATGCCCGTTGTGTGGAGATCAGCACAAAATCAGCGCAACGAGAGATGGTCGCTCCCGCTTTACTGGGCATCATCGTGCCAGTTGCCGTTGGCCTCGCCTTTGGTGTTGCCGGTGTCTTGGGTTTGCTGGTGGGCGCCCTCACAGCCGGTTTTGCCCTGGCTGTGATGATGGCCAACTCCGGCGGCGCCTGGGATAACGCCAAGAAATATATCGAAGATGGCGCCCATGGCGGCAAGGGATCTGAAGCCCACAAGGCCTCGGTCGTGGGTGATACCGTAGGCGATCCCTTCAAGGACACCTCTGGCCCCTCCCTCAACATCTTGATCAAATTGATGTCGATGGTGTCGGTTGTGTTTGCCGGTGTGGTTGCTGCAGTTGGTGTGGGCGGCCTGCTGGGTGGTATTCTCTAAACTGCACCTCTTTATTCTTGTGAAAAACGTCGCTCGGGCAATTGCTCGAGCGACGTTTTTGTTTTTGCGAAATCTTAAGCAAATTCCGGGGCTAAAGCCTGTGCTGGCAGGATCGGGCCAGAGCTTGATTCACCATTGAGCATGCCCTGGACATCCTCATGGCGCAACATTTTAACAAACTCGATCTGAGGGGCGATGGCAGGATGGATATTGCTTTCCGCCATCCAGATAGTATGCGCCATGGTCACGTCTTTGATGGCAATGGCCGTTATCTTGCCCATTTGCATAAAGCGTGTGGCCGACACCCGCGGGACAAAACCGACGCCAATGCCCGCTTCGACGACCATAATAATAGCCTCTGAATTACCCAATTGCATGACCTGGTGTAATTCGCCAGCAGAGATATCAAGTGGGATCAGTGCCTGCATCATGACCTGGTAGGTACCAGAACTCTCTTCCCGCAAGATCAATCTCTCGTGTAACAGCTCATGTGCCTCGATAACATCGCGCTGGACCCAGGGGTGATCGATCGGCGCGATCAAGACAACCTCATCTACTAAGCCTACATTTCGCACATTACCAATTGAATAAAGAGACAGACAGAAACCAGGTCGTGTTCTGATCCTCAGGTCAGGTCTTCACGAGCCCGTTTTCTACGGTTTTGTAAGCATCTGTGCT
>PIVW01000501.1 GCA_003353825.1 Chloroflexota bacterium | reverse complement strand
CGACAATCAACTATTTTAACCCGGATCCGGAGATTCCCCTGAACGTTGTACCCCATGAGGCACAAGAGCACGATTTGTCTGCCGTCCTTTCCAATTCCTTCGGGTTTGGCGGTCAAAACGTATGCTGTGCCTTTACAAGCCCGTAGGTGTTTGGTGAATGAAGAGAATATTTGTGCTTGGTGGTGCTTCAGGTATTGGTCGCGAGGTGGTTCAAAGGTGCCTCTCTGACGGAGCATCAGTTTTGGCAACTTTTAACGGCTCGTTGACCGCTAGGGACGAGATGTTGTCAGAGCACCCTCAGAATCTTGAGTTTATCAATACCGACCTGTCATCGGACGAGGATAACGCCGCGCTTGCCGACAGGCTTCGCGAGGATGAGGCCTTTGACGGAGCCATTTTCTGCGCTGCCCGTACGTATGATCAGATGCTCCCCTTTCTCGCGCAAGAAGAAATTGCAGATACATTTGCAATCAACGCGATCTCAACGATCGCTCTCGTCGGCGTGATTTCAAGAAGCATGCTGAGGGCCCGATCCGGATCTATCGTGCTCGTCTCTTCGATTGCAAGTCAGCGCGGGAACCGGGGCAATTCCGTTTACGCGGCCACGAAAGGGGCACTCGAAGCTTTCACCCGTTCAGCGGCGCAGGAGCTTGGACCACGCGGAGTACGCATAAACTGTCTCGCGCCCGGCTTCGTCAATACGCGCATGCTGGAGAAATACGGGCGCCTTGCAACAGAGATGACAAAACAAATCCCAGTGCGCAGGTTTTCAGAACCGGAAGAAGTGGCAAACGTAGCGGTTGCACTTCTCAAACCGGATTTCGCCTATATGAACGGCGCGACACTCTCACTTGATGGTGGCTTGGGCGCGGGCCTGAACTTGAGCAGGTAGCATGAAGGCGCTGGTTCAGACCAAGCTCGGGAAAGTTGACCTGATTGAGATACCTCCCCCTGCATCGCCGGAAAAGGGAGGAGTCATCCTGAAAATTGAGCAGGTCGCGCTCAATCATCTTGATGTGTATGCCTATCGGGGCATGCAGTTTTCCGTTCGGTCGCTACCCAGTGTTGCGGGATGTGAAGCTGTCGGAACGATTGAAGCCATGGGGAAGGGGGTAAGTGGATGGCTCAAAGGCGATCGAGTTGTAGTTTATCCAGGAGAAGTCTGTCATAGCTGCGACAAATGTGATGCGGGGCTACATAATCACTGCCGGAGTACAAAAGGAATCAGGGGCTTCACGATCGACGGTTTCGCCTCGGAGTTTGTCTCTGTCGATGCCCGTAATCTTATTAGAGTTCCGCAAGACGTTTTGAGTGAACACGCAGTATGCGCACCTATCGGGTTCGGCACACCGCAACACATGCTGTTTGATAACGCTGATCTTCAACCGGGCGAAACAGTGCTCGTTCATTCTGCGGGTAGCGGTATCGGATCGGCCGCTATCATGTTGTCCAAGGCCGCAGGCGCCCGTGTTTTGGCGACTGTTGGTCACGCGGATAAGATCGCTCGGGCTTATCAAATCGGTGCCGATATCGTAATCCTTCGGAGCACCGAGAATTTTGTCAAGATTGCCAAACAGGAAACTGGAAAAAATGGGGTGAACGTGGTTTTCGAACATGTTGGCCGAAACACTTTTGCCAAAAGCTTGCTCAGCCTCGGGCGGGGCGGCCGCCTTGTAACTTGCGGCGCGACTTCAGGTACTCAGGCCGAGATAAACCTTATGCATCTGTTTAACAGACAAATTCGGATTCAGGGCTCGTTTGGATGCAACATGGGCAACATCAAAAGCGTCTTGGCGAAGATGGAAGCAGGTATTACACCCGCAATAGATTGTGTCATCGAAAGGGTCGATTGGCAAAACGCAATCTCGCGCTTGCAGGCGAGTAGTGTATTTGGGAAAATTATTCTAAGGATGTGAAAAGGACGCAGCAATGAAAACAGATTTTGCGACCGAAACCGAAAAAGCGCTCTTCAAAATCATTGAGGAGAATGTGGATATAGAAGACGTCGAAACGATTTCTAGCACGACGAACATGATCGAGGATCTCGGCGTGGACAGTCTAGATTTTCTTGATATCGCCTTCGAAATCGATCGTGCATTCGGCATCAAGCTTCCGATTGATGACATCGTTTCAGGAAAAGTATTAGGGGTCGAAGACGCGGCCACGGAAATGACTCAGGAAGACTTCGTCAACCTTATTACCATAGAGCGCGTTGCCGCTTTCATTGATAAAGTGTCGGGGAGCAGATCCGAATGATCGAACCCGAGAAGTTCATGTTCTTTGATGGCGTGGTCAAGTTTTCACGTGATCCCGGAGCAATGCGCGCAATCGTCAAAATGCCGGACTATATATCCTACCTGGAATTACACTTTCCGGGACTGCAGATTTTGCCTGCATCTATTCTCCTTGAAATAGCGGCGCAGAACGCTGGCGCTCTTGGAATTGTTCTAAACAGTCTGGAAACTCTTGCTGTTGTAGCCAATGCAAAAACTTTTGGAGTAAGCAAGATGGTCCCTTCGGGAAGCGTTCTTCAAGTCGATACGCAGATTGTTCATCTGGGGGATGGGTATACCCGGGCCAAATGCGTGATGGCGTGTGATGGTTCCCAAGTTTTTAAGTCAGACTTGACGTTGAAACATTTGCCATGGCCAACGAATGCCGCCCGACAAATGGTTCTGGGGCAACTGGTCAAAGCATTTTCCAACGTGACGCATGTTGACTTTGGGTGTCATATGGTCTGATACCAACGGCCCTTTAGTGAGACTCGAAAGTGCTTTTCAAATCAGTGAAATTCTGAATCTATGTGGCATAGGAGGTTTGCTATGCCCTATACTGTTCCACTTCGTGATGATTATGATGCGCTCACCGTGCGGCGCCTGGCCAACCAGACTAAGGATGCACGCCAGGCCCGACGGCTCCTGGCTCTGGCTTGTGTTTATGATGGCATGAGCCGGGCCCAGGCGGCACGGGCGGGCAGCATGGACCGGCAAACCTTGCGAGACTGGGTGCATCGCTTTAACAATGAAGGCCCTGACGGTTTGCTCGACCGCAGGCCCCAGCGGGCCCGACGGCTTAATGGCGAACAACTGGCAGAGCTTGCTGAAATTGTTGAGACAGGCCCCAGCCTTGAGCGCGACGGTGTCGTCCGCTGGCGGCGCATCGACCTTCAACGCCTGATCGAGGACCGCTTCGCGGTGGTTTATCACGAAAGAACCATATCCAAGCTGTTGACGGCGCTCGGCTATTCCCGGTTAAGCGGGCGGGCGCAACACCCGGCCCAAAAGCCGGAAGTGCTGGAGGCTTTTAAAAAAACTTCGCTCAAACCCTCAGGTCTCACCTGAACCATGTGCCTGCAGACACGCCGGTGGAAGTGTGGTTTCAGGACGAGGCGCGGATTGGCCAGAAGAACGCGCGCACCCGCATCTGGGCCAGGAAGAGCACCCGGCCGCGCCTGCCCGCCGATCAGCGCTACAAGAACGCCTACCTGTTCGGCGCCGTCTGCCCTGAACGCGACACCGGAGCAGCTCTTATGCTAGCTTGGGCTAACACGGATACCATGAACCTGCACCTGAAGGAGATCAGCCGTACGGTTTTGCGCGGTGCCCATGGTTGCGTTATCCTGGATCGTGCGCCCTGGCACACCGCCACCGACTTGAAGGTCCCAAAAAACCTTACCATCATCCTGCTTCCCGCCCGCTCCCCTGAGCTTAATCCGGTAGAGAACATCTGGCAGTATCTTCGCCAGAACTGGCTGTCGAACCGGGTGTTTGAAGACCATGGCGACATCCTTGATGCCGGATGCGATGCCTGGAACAGGCTGATGGCAGAACCCTCTGCAATCCGGACTATCGCGACGCGTAAATGGGCAACAACAGGTCAATCATGAGGGCCGTTGGTATTAAGGTGGTGCACTTCGGATGTGAATTTAGCGTGTAGTGCTTTGAAAGTTAAGCGGTCTTCCTCAAGCCTACCAGCCAATATTAACCGGCCTTGGTACTAAAACTACATCTAGAGTATCCGTTATGATCAAGCACATTTTGGTTCCCAAATTCGGTTATTTTTAGTTAGTGTATTTGCGAGTTCGATGAGCTTTCGCATGATGGCCGTTATCGCGACTTTGGCAGGTT
>PIVW01000060.1 GCA_003353825.1 Chloroflexota bacterium | reverse complement strand
GCGGGTTTGGGTGTTGAGCTAAATTCCGTGGCAGCCGCAGTGGTGGGTGGCGTCAATATCTTCGGCGGTTCAGGATCGATGATTGGGGTGCTATTGGGCGCCATCCTCATCGACCTGTTGGAGCAAAGCCTGATCCGCTGGCTGGCTGTCAGTGAATTCGTGCGAGATTTCTTGCTGGGTTTGCTGATCTTGCTGGCCGTCGCTGCTGATACTGTGGTTATGAACCGGCTGCGGAATGCCTGGGCACGCAGCGGACTCGAATCTCACTCCGATTCGCAGGAGGAAGGCGGCCATGTCGCATAGATTAAATCGACTGAAAAGCTGGGAAGGGCTGTTGCTGATTCTATTTCTTATCACGATCATCATCAATAGTACCCTGGCTCCTAATTATCTCCGTCTGGATAATTGGATCAATCTCTTTCAATTATCAATCGAGAAGATCGTGGTAGCGTTGGCGATGGCCTTCATCATCATCAACGCTGAAATCGACCTGTCCGTAGCATCGGTCATGGCGCTGGCCGCGGGCGTGTTGGCCTGGCTGCACCTGCAAGGCGTGCCCTTCCCGATCGCCCTTCTCATCGCCCTGGCTTCTGGCGTGCTCGCTGGCGCCTTCAACGGCTTCTGGATAGCCTATGTGGGATTGCCATCTCTGGTCGTCACCCTGGCGACAATGATCATGTATCGTGGCGGGGCCAGAATCTTTCTGGAAGATAAATCGATTGGCGATTTTCCTGATTGGTTCGACCGCCTGGGGCAGCAGCCGATGGTCGGCCCCTTTCCCGCGGGCCTGATCCTGTTCGCCATAGGAGCGATTCTCGCCCTCATCATCCTGCAATACGCCGGATTCGGGCGCAAAGTCTACGTTATCGGCAACAACCGCGATGTGGCCGATTACTCCGGCGTGAAAACGCGGCGGGTCAAGATGATCCTGTTCATCACTTCCGCAACCGTCGCCGCCTTCGCCGGATTATTGTTCGCCGCCCGTCTGGGGGCCGTACGTGGAGACCTTGCGCTGGGCTTTGAATTGGATATTATCACCATGGTACTGTTGGGGGGCGTCAGCATCTTTGGCGGTTCAGGAACGTTGACCGGTGTATTGCTGGCTATCCTGATCGTACTCAATATACGAAACGGCATGTCGTTACTTAACATGTCGCAGCACATGCAAACCGGCGTTGTCGGCATGTTGCTCATTCTATCTGTACTTGTTCCCAATATGGCGAACCAAATCCAGGATATGATCAACCGCCGTCGCTTAAGCCGCGTTAAAGAACCCGCCGCTTCACCGTAAATAACGGCTACTGCCAAAGGAGGTCATCCCCGACATAAATCGTATATCTATCCAATCTGCCGTCACTGTCGATCCCATTGAATACTCATGATTCTCAAAGGAGAACTCAGATGAAATTCACAACAAAGAAGTTACTTGGCATCGTCGCCATACTGATTATCGCATCCATGCTGCTTGCGGCATGCGGCGGCGCAGGCACTCCGGCACCGGCCGAAGTGCCTGCTGAAGAACCGGTAGCCGAGCCTGAGCCGACCGAAGCGCCCGCCGAGGAGCCAGCCGAAGAACCGGCGGCGCCTTCCGACGAAGTTGTCATGGCCGAACCCGGCCAGGAACTGAACATGATCTTGATGCCCAAGTTCCTCGGTATTCTGCCCTTCGACGAGGCCCACCAGGGCGCGCAAGAAGCGCACGCCGAATTGGCCAATCCCACCGAACTCCAGTTCCTGGGGCCGACCCCTGAGAACAGCGTCGCCGGACAGATCGAGATCCTGACCACTGCCGCCACCCAGGGCGTCGACGCTATCATGATCTCCAACAACGCCGGCGACCAGATCGGCCCCGCTGCCGAAGCCGCCCGCGATGGTGGTATGACCGTCGTCACCTGGGACTCGCCCATCCCCTCCTCTCAGGGTGAACAGGTCTTCGTGGCGCAGGTGGACTTCGACGAGACCGGTGTGGTTATGGCCGACATGGCACTCAACATCATGGGCGAAGATGGCGGCCAGCTTGCCATTCTCTCTGCCTCACCTGATGCCGCCAACCAGAATGCCTGGAATGCCGCCATGCTGGAAGCACTTGAAAGCGATCCTAAGTATGCCAACCTGGAGATGATGGAGATCGTCTTTGGCAACGACCAGTCTGAAGACAGCTACAACCAGGCACTGGCGTTGGTCGACAAGTATCCTGATCTGGAACTGATCATGGCTCCGACCTCGGTCGGTATCGTCGCCGCCGCCAAGGCTATGCAGGATGAGGACTTGTGTGATGTGGTCAAGATATCTGGTCTGGGTCTGCCCAGCGAGATGTACAGCTACACCGTGAATGGCTGTGCACCTGAATTCGCGCTGTGGAGCTTCATCGACCTCGGCTACCTCTCCTACTACGTTTCCTACCTGATTGCTTCAGGCGCCATGCAAGGTGTCGAGGGCGAGACGTTCGAAGCAGGCCGCATGGGCGAATACACCATCACTGAAGACCCGACTCGCGACCAGGGTCTACGTGTGCTGATGGGGCCCTTCACCGTCTACAACATGGACAACATCGAGGATGCCACAGATCGACCTGAAACCAATTAGTTCCCGCTCACACAGCTACGTCAGATAGAGAGCGGTAGTCTCCATCCATCTTTCTGCTCTGGCTCAGCCGTGGATAGAAGCTGAATAGCAGCGGCCTGTTCGGTCAGGCCGCTGCTGTTTGTAACCTTGCTGCATCCACCACCGCTGTCGGCAGGGAGTAACGATGAACGAATCGATTGCTGATGTTAGCCGTGACTACTTCTTCTTCAAAGTACTCTTGCCCATTCTCGGAGAGGAATATCCCACCGAAACCTTGCAGATTGGCTGAACGTACCAGAAGAAGAGATCATTCCCACCTGGGATCAGATCCATATGGAGCGTATACATATCAATTACGTAGCCGGGATCGAACTTGATTACTGGCGCAATGTCCTTAACCTGGTCCCCGAGAAAACCGATTCATGAACTCAAAAGAACGCGTATTCGCGACCTTACGGCGTCACCCTGTTGATCGCACCCCCATCGACTGCTGGCTCTATCAGCAACATTTTCTCGACAAGCTACAAGCAGAATACGGCAGTCGGGACAAGTTCGTGCAGGAGTTCAATATCGATCTATTCGAGGGTTTTGTGCCCTGGCCCAATCAGAGCGGACGTTTGCTGGATGTCGGCGAATTGGCCAATTTCGAACCAGGCGATCCCACCGACAACTTCTGGCTGACATACACTGACTGGACCGAAGATTTCGCCGGTCTGAACGTGATTGAAGCCTTGGAACAGTATGGCGACACCCTCGCCATCGCTGCACATGTGTGGGGCATCGTGGAAGGCACAAGTCGTATCATCGGAATCGGGAACTGCTGGATGCACCTCGGCAAGAGTAAAAAGTTGATGGCCGCCTGGTTCGACAAATATGCTGACTGGCTCTGCGGGCTTGTGGACAGCTGCGTGGATGCAGGTGTCGATATCATCACCCTCTCCGACGACTGGGGCAGCAACCAGAACATGCTTTTCTCACCACGCATGTGGCGACGGCAGATCGCGCCCTATACGGCCCGTGTGGTGCAGCACGCCCATGATCGTGGCGTCTTCGTCAACTTGCACAGCGACGGCTACATCATGAACATCATGGATGACATCGTCGAGATCGGCTACGACATGATGCATCCTGTGCAAGAAAGCGCAGGCATGGACCCCGAGACCGTCAAGCGCGACTACGGTGACAAACTCGTCATTTACGGATCCCTTGATATCATCGACGGTTTGCTTGCCTATGAAGGCGAGGCGCTGGAAGAATACATCACCCGTTGTTTCAATATTTACGCACCCGGCGGCGGTTTCATATTTAACACCGGCCATTTTGTGCAACCGGATATTCCGCCCAAACGCTTGATTTTTGCCTACACTTTGGTAAATCGGTTAGCGAGGGAATATGGTACTGTGGCGTGATTGGTGTTGCGTGTTGCGTCGGCCATTGTTTGCACATCGTTCCCGAACACAAACACTTGATCTCAGTAGGTCCAAATGTCCACTTTGACGGCACATCCCGATCTACTGGTCTTCCGGTCTACCGGTCCACTGATCCTAATCGATTTCAAACAAGGAGTATTACTCAATGAAACGCGTTGGTTTTATCCTAAAAGTCAAAGAAGAGATGATGGAAGACTATATCAAACACCATGCGAATGTGTGGTCGGAGATGCTGGAGGCATTGGCGCGCAGCGGTTGGCACAATTATTCACTGTTCATGAAAGAAGATGGCATGCTCTTCGGTTACTATGAGACGCCGGTCAGCCACCAGGCCGCGCTCGATGGTATGGCCGCAGAGGAGATCAATGCCAAGTGGCAGGAATTCATGGCGCCCTATTTTGAAGGTCTGGATGGCTTACCGGCTGACGAAAACATGATTGTCTTGAAGGAAGTGTTTCACCTGGACTAGGGTCTCATGGATGGCTTACGATTACACCTCGGCGTCAAGGCCGATCCCATTGAAAATCGCTACAGCTATGAGTGGCTGTTTCGTCTCCTGGCAGATGAAAACATCCACCACTTGCAACTAGGTTCCTTTGTGGCAATGTTCCACATGCCGGATGCATTTTTTACCGATCTCAAACAGCTTGCCGCAGATTTCGACATCCAAATCTCCACCGTTTTCACGTCACATCGTGAGATGGGTGGTTTCTTTCGCCACGATCATGTCGCCTGGGGCGAGACAACAGAACGCCTTTACCGGAGGCTGATCGAGATCGGAGCCTTGGTGGGAGCCAGTGCGGTGGGGGCCAATCCCGGGGCGGCCATGCGCGACCGCCTGGACTACAAAGCGGAGGGTTTGCAGCGCTATCTAACACATTTACAGGCGATGATGCATTACGCCCATGATTGCGGTTTGGCGTATCTCACCATCGAGCCGATGTCCTGTCTGGCCGAACCCCCCACCTTACCCGACGAAATCCGTACCATGGCCGAAGCGCTGACTAGATACCACGAGGCCCATCCCACCAGCACAGTGCCGGTGGGTTATTGTGTCGATGTCTCGCACGGCTACGCCAACCAGGAAGGTGAGGTAATCTGGAGCCATATGCAACTCCTCGAGGCAACACTGCCCCACATGCACCATGTCCATCTCAAGAACACCGATAGCATATTCAATTCCACCTTTGGATTCCTGCTTGAAGAGCAGGCAAATGGCATCGTCGATGTCTCGGCCGTAAGGGAGATGCTGCAGGCGAACGCCGAACTCATACCAATGTCTGACCTGATCTGCTATCTTGAAATCGGTGGCCCCAAAACCGGCCGGGATTACTCCGACTACCAACTGGAGGGCATGCTGCGCGGTTCACTGCAATATCTCAAGCAACACTTTCTTCAAAAACCTGGCGCCCCATAATTATGACTACGATGACCCACCAAACCGTACAAATCTCCCCGTCGATGATGTGCGCCGACCTCTGGCGGTTAGCCGAGCAGGTGGGTGAACTGGAAGAAGCTGGAGTCGAACTGCTGCACTTCGACTTGATGGACGCCCACTATGTGCCTAACATGCCGTTGGGATTGGGTATGCTCCAGTCCCTACGCCCACACACCACCCTTCCCTTTGACGTCCACCTTATGGTCGAGCACAACGACTTTTTCGTCGAGTTACTCGCGCCCATCGGCGTCCAACAGATTTCGGTTCACGCTGAATCCGCCACACATTTGGATCGCACGCTGTCGCTCATCCGCAGCTACGGCATCCAGGCCGGCGTCGCCCTCAATCCAGCCACACCCCTCGACGCCCTCAATTATGTGTGGGAGAAGCTCGACTTCGCGCTGATTATGACAGTCAATCCAGGCTATGCCGGTCAAAAACTGGTGCCATCTGGATCACGCAAAATCTCCGATTGCCGGGACTACCTGCAAGCGAACGGGCTCATAATCCCCATCCAGGTGGATGGTAATGTCAGCTTCGAACACATCCCCAGTATGGTTGCGGCGGGAGCGGACTGCCTGGTAGGGGGGACGAGCAGCGTGTTTCATGGCGACGGATCTATTGTGGAGAATGTCGCTCGAACACGCCAGGTGATTGCGCAAGGATTAGAGCGTCGATCATGAGTGAAATGGAAGCGCAAGTGCTCCGTGCAGTTGGCGATATGCGCTACGAAACTGTATCTAAACCCAGGCCGGGCGAGGGAGAGGCTTTGGTGCAGATCGGCTATTGTGGCGTGTGTGGTTCCGATATCCCTCGCACCTTCGTCAAGGGCACATACCACTTTCCCACCATCATTGGGCATGAATTCGCAGGCACTGTGGCAGATGTCGGGCCTGATGTCGAAGCGTTTCGTGTGGGTGATCGAGTAGCTGTTTTCCCGTTGATCTGGTGCGGGCGCTGCAATGCTTGCGAACAGGGCAAGTACGCGCAATGCACCGATTACGATTATCTGGGCTCGCGTAGTGATGGCGCTTTCGCTGAATATGTCGTCGCCCCGCAGCAAAATCTTGTTCCTGTCCCCAGCGGCGTCTCTCTGGCCGAAGCCGCCATGACTGAACCCGCCGCCGTCGCCTTACACGCCATCCGCCGTGCCTGTGATGTGGTAGGCGAGACCGTGGCCATTTTTGGGGCCGGTCCTATCGGCCTGATGGTGGCACAATGGGCGCGCATCATGGGCGCTGCGCAGGTCATCCTCTTCGATATCGTGCCGGAGAAAATCGAGATGGCCCAGACATTGGGTTTCGACCTAGCATTCAACAGTCTGGATGTCGATCCCGTACAGAGAATCGAATCACTTAGCGCTGAGCAGGGCGCGCATGTGACTGTCGAGGGCGCGGGCGTACCGCAGACCTTGTTGCAGGCGATAGCCGCCACGCGACGCAGTGGACGCATGGTGCTACTGGGTAATCCCGCTTCCGATGTCACCCTGCCTGCCACACTCATCTCCCAGGCTATGCGCCGCGAAATCGTCATCCTTGGCACGTGGAACTCCGACTTCAGCGCCGCCGGAAATAGCGACGACTGGCGCACCGTCCTCGATGCCCTGGCCAACAAGCAGCTACAACTCGCACCACTCATAACACACACTATCCCTTTGGTAAAAGCGTTCGAAGCCCTCATCATGATGAACGAGGGCCAAACCTTGTACTCCAAAGTGCTCATTCAACCCGATCTCGAATCTCCTCAATACTCCGGGGCACTCGCCGAATGAATTCAGACTCTGAGGGCGTGTCGCCGAACGTCCACCTACGTGGACGAGTTGGTTCCCGCGAGTTATTGAGAAGATACCCGATCTCGATTGTGAGCACGCTACTTTCACATAACGCCCTAATCTTCAATCTTCAATCTTCAATCTTCAATCTTGATACTACTAAACACCACCCACCCTAAGGTATCTCTCTATGCTCGCAGCCCTCCTCGAAGCTCAAGATAAACTCGTCGTCCGCGATGTCCCCATCCCCGAGATCGATGATGACGCCGCCCTGATGCGCGTACAGGCGACCAGTATCTGCGGTTCCGATATCCGTATCTATCGCCATGGCAATCCCCGGGTCGTCCCCCCAGCCATCCTCGGACACGAAGCGTCAGGGATTATCACCAAGGTCGGGAAGAACGTTACCCGGGTGAAGGAAGGTGACCGGGTGGCCCTGGGGGCGGACTTCCCTTGTGGGAACTGCAAATGGTGCCGCAATGGCTTGCTCAACAACTGCGAGATCAATTATGCGGTCGGGTATCAGATTCCGGGTGCGTTCGCCGAGTACATGGCCTTGCCCAAACTGCTTTTGCAGGGCCCGGTTACACCCATTCCCGACTCTCTCAGCTTCGAGGAGGCAGCCCTGGCCGAGCCACTGGCCTGCGCCATCAATGGCTTTGAGTTGGCCAATCTTTCTTTGGGAAAAACCGTGGTCATCATTGGCCTCGGCCCCATAGGCTGTATGATGATCGACCTGGCTCGTTTGATGGGCGCGACCCAAGTGATCGGCGTTCAGCGCAGTAAATTGCGCATGGAGATCGCCAAAACCTATGGAGCCGACGTCTACATCAACTCTAGCGAAGAGGATGTCGTTGCCCGTTGTCTGGATGAAACGAATGGCGAAGGCCCGGACGTTGTCATCACTGCTGCCGCCTCAGTGGAAATCCATGAGCAGGCCATAGAAATGGCAGGTCATCGGGGTTATGTCAACTTATTTGGTGGCCTGCCTAAAGATTCCCGACCCATGAGCGTGCTCTCCAATACGATCCATTACAAAGAATGCTTCGTCACCGGCTCGCACGGCAGCACCCCTCGCCACCACGAGATGGCTGTCGATCTGCTGGCAAAAGGCCTGGTGCGCGTCAAGCCACTCATGACCAACCACTTCCACCTCTCCGAGATCAACGCTGCCTTTGATGCCATGGAGGCCCGTCAGGGTATGAAGGTGATCATCCACCATGATTGATGAACGGCAATGAAGCGTTCAAGATCGCAATCCCGCCCTACCGATACGTGAAACGTAAAACGTGAGAAATGACATGACAAGATGGCGTAACGTTTCACCTCTTCACGTTTCACCTCTTCACGACATCTAAGCACATGAAATCCCACAAATCTGTGTCAGCCGTGTTCATCCGTGAGCAAAGATGACACTCCCTACTTTCCCATATTGACTTATGACCAAAATGACATCACGCGAACGGATCATGACAGCCGTTAGCAGGCAGGAACCGGATCGTGTCCCAATCGATATCGGCGGTGGCACCAGCACCACATTGGTGGTCGAAGCCTATGACAACCTCAAAAAACACCTCGGCATCGAGGCAGGGGAGACGCAAACTCTGAGCAAGCAATACCGTTCCGCCCGCCTGGATGATGTCGTCCTTCAGCGTCTGGGCAGCGATTGTTACCCGTTGCGCGCCCGCTCACCGATGAATTGGACACCTCCGCCAAGCGAAGAAGATACTTTTGTCGATATCTGGGGTGTGAAATGGCGCAAGATCTGGTATCGGGATTTCGCGTTTTATTGGGAGATCGCTGAATCACCACTGGCCGACGCGGGTGTTGATGATATCGAGCGCCATGCCTGGCCCGACCCGCACGATCCCGGCTATGTGGCCGGTCTGAAGGATGATGCTCGGGCCCTTTTCGAAGAGACCGAATACGCCATCGAAGCCAGTTGCGGATTCTATTCTTTCTTCGAAACAGCCTATGCCATGCGCGGCTACGAGCAGCTTTTCGTGGATTTTATCCAGAATCCTGAGTTCGTCACAGCATTGTTCGAGAAGTTACTTGAGATCAACATAGCCGGTACCGAGCGCTTCCTGGCAGAGGCGGGCCAATACATCCACATCTTCCGTACTGCCGACGATCTGGCCTCGCAGAACGGTTTGTTGATCTCAGCGGACATGTATCGCACGTTCATGAAACCGGTTCAGAAGACCTATTTCGACTTCGTCAAATCACATACCGATGCTGCCATTCTCTACCACAGTGATGGCAACGTCGTACCCCTGCTCGATGACCTGATCGAGATCGGTGCGGATGCTATCAACCCGGTGCAACCCTCTGCACTGGGCGATTTGGACGAGATCAAGACAACGTTTGGTGACAGAATCACGTTCTGGGGCGCCATCGATACGCATAGAGTCTTGCCCTATGGTAGCGAGGAGGATGTACGCGAAGAAGTGCGACGCCGCATCAGAGAACTTGCACCCGGGGGTGGCTATGTCCTCTCCTCCGTCCACAGCCTACTTGTCGACGTACCACCGCAAAATGTGTTGGCTATGGCCGATGCGGCGATGGAGTATGGCGTGTATCCGCTTGACTAAATACCTGTGTAAAGATTAACGATTGATGATTCAAGATAGGTCGCCAAAAGTTCGTAAAATCAATAATCTTCGATCTCTGATCCCAATCTTGCCGAACCTGAGCTAATCTTCAATCCAAAAAATCCTCGCTCCTAAAAAACATCCGAACCAGCCCCCGGAGTCCAACATGAACTCTAGAGAACGCGTATTCACTGCCTTGCAACGCAGTGGTGTACCTGACCGAGTGCCACTGCAATTCGACCTATGTCGCTCTCTCAGCGATGCTTTCGCAGAGAAGCTTGGCATTCGTTTCCACTACACCACTTCATACTTCGAAGATCTCACCTACCGCATTTCGGCCAATGAACTACGCCTGGCGATGGGCAGCGATTGCGTGGTTGTCGGCGGCAGTCTACCCCGCGGTTACGAGCATCCTGTAACCGATACGGGCTATATCGTCAATGAGTTCGGCATGATCATGCGCCAGGGACCAATTTACATGGAGGTGGTCGATCCGCCCCTGAAAAACGTATCTTCTGTGAAACAGGTGACAGATCATCACTTCCCAGATCCCTATGCCGAAGGCCGTTTTGACGATGCCAAAAAATACACAGAGCAATACAAAAATGATTATTTCATCATTGGCGACCTGGAATTGACCATGTTCGAGATGTCGTGGCACCATGTGGGTCTGGAGAAGTTCATGATGGATATGGCCCTAGGCGAACCCTACGTTGAGGCACTGATCGACAAAGTCAAAGCATTCAGCGTCGGTATCGGAAAGCAACTGGCCGAGATCGGTGTAGACGCCATCTGGTTTGGGGATGACTTCGGCGCCCAAAATGGTATGATGATTTCGCCAGACATGTGGCGACAGATATTCAAACCCCGTTATGCCGAGTTATGGCAGGAGATCAAGGCCAGCAATCCCGACCTGATCATCTGTTACCATAGCGATGGTGCTGTCTCCCCCATCCTCGACGACCTCGCTGAGATCGGCATGGATGTGTTCAATCCCGTCCAGCCCAATGTCCCCGGCCACGAACCTGATGTGCTAAAGGCCAATCTGGGCGACAAGATCGCTTTCTGGGGCGCGATCGACCAACAACATCTCCTACCTAACGGCACGGCAGAAGAAATCGAAGCAGATGTAGCCGAGAAAATCCGTATCCTTGGCAAAGGTGGCGGTTATATGTGCTCGCCCGCCCACATGATTCAATCCGACGTATCCATGGATAATGTCGAGGCATTCATCAACGCAGTCAACAAGCACGGCGTATATTGAACCTGAGGTAACTGTCACTTCGCAATTGACTGCCACCAGAAGAAAGCATATGATAAACTTCGAATTCGCAACAGCCACTCGCATTATTTTTGGCGACGGAAGCGCCGCACAATTAGGCTCTCTGGCCGCAGAACTCGGCGAGCGCGCCTTGCTTGTGGTTGGCAAATCACAAAATCGAGCCCAACCTACCCTCTCTTCTCTGGCTGATGCCGGGGTCGAATCAGTCCCCTTTAGCGTTTCAACCGAGCCCACTATCGATATCGCCCGACAGGGAACGGCGCTGGCACGACATGAGGGTTGTGATCTCGTCATTGCCTTCGGCGGGGGAAGTGTCATCGATACAGGCAAAGCCATTGCTGCCATGCTCACCAACACAGGCGATCCCCGCGATTATCTTGAGGTGATCGGCAGGGGGCAAGCGATCGGCAAGCGCTCTGTTCCATTCATTGCCGTGCCTACCACAGCAGGCACCGGCTCGGAGGTCACGCGCAATGCCGTGCTGGCTTCACCACAACACCAGGTCAAGGTCAGTCTTCGCAGTCCCCTGATGTTACCGTCTATCGCCCTGGTGGATGCGGAATTAACGTATTCGGTCCCGCCAGATGTTACGGCAACAACCGGTCTCGACGCCCTCACGCAGGTGATCGAACCCTATGTTTCCTGGAAAGCCAACCCTGTCACCGATGCTCTCTGCGTACAAGGGATCAGACGGGTGGCCCGCTCCCTACGCCGAGCCTATGAGGACCCGAGCGATACCGCCGCCCGCGAGGACATGGCGCTGGCCAGCCTCTATGGTGGTCTGGCCTTGGCCAACGCCGGCCTGGGTGCAGTCCATGGCTTCGCCGGACCCTTTGGCGGCATGCTGGGTGGCCCGCATGGTGGAATCTGCGCCAGACTGCTGCCGTATGTCACCACGATCAACGTTCAGGCCATGCAAGAGCGTGAACCTGACAATCCCGCCCTCGAACGCTACAAACAAGTCGCTGCCCTGCTCACCGACAGCCCACATGCAACAGCCGAGGAAGGAGCAGCCTGGCTGACCGAACTAAGCCAGACCTTAAACATCCCACCACTACGTTCCTACGGCCTGACACCCGACCACTATCCCGATCTCATCCAAAAAGCCCGCAACGCCAGCAGCATGAAAGGCAATCCAATTGTGTTGAGCGATGAGGAGTTGGTTGAGATTTTGGAGATGGCGTGTTGAGGCGGCTAGAGATCAGAGGTCAGAGATCAGGAACATTGTCGATGAACTAGTGTCAACACTTAACACTTAACACTTGACACTTGACACTTAACACTTAACACTTGACACTTAACACTTAACACTTGACACTTAACACTTAACACTTGACACTTAACACTTAACACTTAACACGCAACAAATAAAAACACACACCCCACAGTAAGGCCAAAAACCATGAAACAATCGATTCTAAGCGAACTTGTAAAAATGTCCAGAAGTCTGGGCGAACCAGCCAATGATTACGTAATTTTGAGCGAAGGGAATACATCTGCACAGATAGATGATAAGTCCTTTTGGGTCAAAGCCAGCGGCACGCAGTTGCGTACAGTGGATGAATCCAGCTTTGTTGAAGTCAGTTTCGCCAGCACTCAGGCGATGCTGGATGGACCCGACCTTGACGATGCCGAAATCAAACAGGCCCTAGTTGATGCCAAAGTCGATCCCAACTATCCAGCTCATCCTTCTGTAGAGACGGCGGTTCATGCTGCCTGCTTATCGTTGCAGGGCGTCAGCTTCGTGGGTCACACGCATCCCTCGGCAATTAACATGCTCACCTGTTCTGTGGGCTTCGAAGCGGCCTTTGGCGGGCGCCTCTTTCCAGACGAGGTCGTGGTCTGTGGCCCGGCCCCTGTGCTCATCCCTTATGTCGATCCGGGCCTGCCTTTGGCGCGGGCGATCAGAGAGGGCATCGATACCTACATCGACGAGTATGGTGAATTACCTAAAGTGCTGCACTTGCAAAACCATGGCTTATTCGTGCTGGCGCCCAGCGCCCAACAGGTCGAGAACATCACCGCTATGATGGTGAAAGCAGCTCGTATTCTCCTCGGCGCCTACGCACTAGGCGGTCCAAAATTCATGACGCAAGAGGCGGTCGAACGCATCTACACCCGGCCGGATGAGCACTATCGGCAGAAAATTATCGGAAGTAAGTAGCAAGGACTGATTGCCAGTGGCAGGTTGCAAAGAGCAGGCGGCAGGTCACTGGTGGCAAGGTTGAGTGATATGAGTGAATTAGAAGTACGATTAAATGATTTTGATGCTGAGGTACGATCTCAGGCAATACAAGATTTGGCATCACTCCAGGTTAAGGGCGAAATCGAGTTATCGGCTGAGCGGGATGTCGCCAACATGCACTGTCATACGTTTTTCTCGTATAATGCTTATGGCTATTCGCCTTCCGGGCTGGCCTGGCTGGGCAAAGAGCAAGGCTACAAGCTCATGGGCACCGTCGATTTCGATGTACTGGACGCGGTCGACGAGTTCTTAGACGGCTGTGACCTTGTGGGCTTACGGGGCAGCGCCGGTATCGAGACCCGAGCATACATACCAGAATTTGAAACGCGCGTCATCAATTCCCCAGGCGAACCCGGCGTGATTTATCACATGGGCATCGGCTTCACTTCCAGCGCCGTGCCTGACTCGGTGGCCGAGTTGGCCAACGCCATGCGCGAGCGAGCACGCCGCCGCAATCTCGGTATGGTAGATCGGGTCAACGCCTATCTCGACCCGGTGGTGCTGGGCTACGAGCAGGATGTGTTGCCCCTTACACCTAAGGGCAATGCCACCGAGCGACACATGGTTGTAGCCTATGTTGAAGCCGCTCGACGCACGGTGGCTGATCCGGCGGCGTTTTGGGCAGACAAGCTGGCTATGGACAGGGAGGACGTCGTAGCACTGATGGCCGACTCACCCGCTTTCCAAAACAGCATTCGTAGCAAATTGATGAAGCGGGGTGGCGTGGGCTACGTGCAGCCCAGCCCGGAATCCTTCGCCACCATCGAGGAATTTCACACCTTCATACAGGCATGTGGGGCGTTGCCTTGCGCAGCCTGGTTGGATGGCACGACAGCGGGCGAGAAGGCTATGGAGGAATTGCTGGCACTGCTTATCGGCAAGGGAGTTGTCACCCTGAACATTGTACCAGACCGCAACTGGAACATCGCCGATCCCGATGTGAAAGCGCTCAAAGTGGCGGAGCTATACAAGGTCGTCGAGCTGGCCCAAAAGCTGGATCTGCCGTTAAACGTCGGCACTGAGATGAACAGTTTCGGCAACAAGCTGGTGGATGACTTCGATGCACCCGAGTTGGCGTCGATTCGCCAGGCCTTTCTCGAGGGTGCATATTTCATTTATGGCCATACCCAGTTACAACGCTCGCAGAGACTCGGCTATCAGAGCGAGTGGACCAAATCCCACTTGCCCACACGCGCCGAACGTAACACCTTTTACACGTTGGTCGGCAAACTCACACCACCTGGAGCTCTTGGCCTCTCATTACTCGAAACCCTCTCATCGGCAATGACACCAGATCAGATCATTGCCACCCTGCATACAACTTAGGAGTATTTTAACATGACCGATAAACTCACTACATTCAGGCAGGCAGAGGCGCCGCTCCCCGATAAGGTTATCGAATGGCATCTCTATGGCGCCGGCCTCGAAAACCTGGGAGATGATTCCCAACCCAGCGAAGCTCCCATGCCGACTTACGGCCCTGACGACCTGCTGATCCGCCATGACGCCATCGGCCTTTGTTTTTCCGATATCAAGGTGATCACCTTGGGCGAAGAACATCCTCGCATTTACCGCAACATGAAGGAAGACCCGGTGGTGCTGGGCCATGAAATCGCCATGACGGTGGTCGCGGTCGGCGAAAACCTGCGAGATCAGTACCAGGTCGGAGATCGCTTCACCATTCAGGCCGATGTCTTTGTCGATGGCGTAGGCTATGCCTATGGTTACGAGATCCAGGGGGGCCTCTCGACCTATGCGACCATCGATCAGCGTATTCTCAATGGCGATGATGGTAATTACTTGCTGACTGTCAAACCCACCACCGGCTATGCTGAAAGCGCGCTGACCGAGCCTTGGGCCTGTGTGACCGCTGCCTACGAATTGCGATATCGCACCATCATCCAGCCCGGCGGCGCGGCCTGGATCATCGGAACCCTTGCTGATAACAGCCGGGATTACACGCTCAACGCCGGATTCGAAGCCGCTTCCCATCCCCGGCGCTTATTGCTCACCGATGTGCCCGACTACCTGGGCGATAGTCTACGCGCCGAAGCAATAAATCTGGGCGTCGAGGTGATCGAGGTGCCTGATGTCAGCCAATCGCCCGTCGATAAGATCGACGATATCATATTGCTGGGCGCCGATGTCAACCTGATCGAAACAGTCAGTCCTAATCTGGCTGATTTCGGTGTCGTAGCCCTTGTCCTGAATGAGCCCCTGTCTGACAAAGTGAATGTGGATATCGGCCGGGTTCATTACAATCGTTGGGTGTATGTGGGCAGCAGCAGTCCCGAGATCTCACATGCCTACACTGACACACCAGTGCGCTCGTCGCTCAAGCCGGCGGGTCGAGCCTGGTTTGTGGGTGCGGCCGGTCCGATGGGCCGCATGCACGTGCAACGCGCAATCCAGAAAGCCCAAGGGCCCAGCATCATCCTCTGCACCGACGTCAGCGAATCCCGCCTCAATGACCTTGAACTCTCCTTCGGCGCAGAGGCCCGGGAGAAGGGCCTCGAATTTATCTGCCTGAACCCCATGGAGAAAGAGAGCTACGAGGCGGGCATCGCTCCCTTCAAAGAGGGTGGTTTCGACGATATCATTGTCCTGGCGCCCGTTCCCTTTGTCATCGCCGATGCCGGCAACTGGCTGGCAGACGAGGGCGTGATGAATGTCTTCGCCGGTGTCGCCCGGGGCACGACGACAACCCTTGATCTCAGCGACGCTTTTTTGCGGGATGTGCGTGTGATCGGGCACTCTGCTTCCACTATCGACGACCTGCGCCTTATGCTCGATCAAGCGGAAGCGGGCGAGCTTTCTCCCAACCGCTCTGTAGCCGCGATTGGCTCATTATCAGCAGCCAAAAATGGCTTACAAGCGGTGAAAGACACGGTATTTCCCGGCAAGGTGGTCATTTACCCTCTGATTCAAGACTTCCCTCTCACAGCCTTACCCGACCTGAAGGATTCCCTCCCGACCGTTTATGTCAAGCTCAAAGATGGGAGAGAATGGACGGTCGAGGCGGAGGCGGAGTTTCTTAGGTTGATGCTGCCGTAAAAGATAATATAGAGATTGGTTGATTAGAGATTGAAAAAAATTGCGAGACGAAAATCCCTAATCTCCAATCTCTGATCTCAATTCAACCGGTATCATTCGTTCTATCAAACGTGCAGGAGCCATTATGAGTAAACAACTAGAAAACAAAATCGCCCTCGTCACTGGTGGGGCGCAGGGGCTGGGTGCGGCGTTGTGCCAACGTCTGGCCGAGGAAGGTTGCGATGTGGTGATCGCCGACCTGAATATCGACGGTGCGCGACAGACGGCCGCCACCATCGCCGAGCAGACAGGGCAACGCACTCTGGCCGTTCAAGTAGATATTAGTGATGAAGCAGACGTTGAGTCGCTGGTGCAACAGACCGTAGATGCGTTCGGGCGGCTGGATATCGTTGTTTCCAATGCCGGTATCCTCATCGCCGAGGCCATTTGGGAATTCCCTGCCGAGAAGTGGCGGGCGGTGATGAATGTCAATCTCTTTGGCTACATGCTTGTAGCTAAACACGCCTCCAAGGCCATGATCCCGCAAGGCAGTGGCGTGATCATCCAGATCAACTCTAAGTCGGGCAAGAAGGGTAGCTTCAAGAACTCAGCTTACGCTGCTACCAAGTTCGGCGGCGTTGGCCTCACCCAGAGCATCGCCCTGGATCTAGCCGAACATGGCATCCGTGTCAACGCCATCTGCCCCGGCAACCTCCTCGATTCGCCCTTGTGGGTGGACTCACTCTACAGCCAATACGCCAAGAAATGGGGCATCACTGAAGAGGAAGTTCGCCAAAAATACACCGACCAGGTCCCCATGAAGCGTGGCTGCACCTACGAGGATGTGGCTAATGTCCTGGTCTTCCTGGCCTCGGATCAATCTAGTTACATGACCGGGCAGGCGATCAATGTGACCGGGGGTCAGGAGATGAGATAGGAGGGCGTGTTGCGTGTTGCGTGTTGGTTGCTCGACATAGTTGTCCTCATAGAAACGAGATTGTATATCTCTAAATACCGTCTTTTGTACAGTAGAGGGCACAGAGATCGTAAAGGACATTATGGTGTTTCACGGAAAAAAGGTATCTTCTCAATATTCCGGGGCATTCGCCGAATGAATTCGGGCTCTGAGGGTGGGGTTCTACGAACCTACGCCGAACGTCCACCTTCGTGGACGGGTTAGTTCCCCCAAGTTATTGAGAAGATACGAAAAAAGCGTACAAAAACCCCACCATTTTCGTTATTATCTCAACCGTAGCTGTATGTATTGACCTTCTTTCAGTAGAGCCGCCAATAGTTACATTAAATGACAGTCAACAAATCTTCCAGACAATACGCAACACGTTCCACGTTCCAAATCACAAATACATTAATCCTCTCTCAAACCCAATACCTTCGCCAAAATTGAAGAAAGCTCTTTGTGGCAGACTCGTGACCAAATTCACCCCACAACAGGGCAAATATCGAACAAAAATAGGGATGAGTGCCTTGAAAACGATCAGTTTT
>PIVW01001153.1 GCA_003353825.1 Chloroflexota bacterium | reverse complement strand
ATGAATGGGCCGAGGCGTCTGTTGCGTTAGCAGATTCCCTTTCCGATGAGCTAGAGGACGTAAAGAAAGAAATGCTCGCATCGATCGGGCTCAAGCATGTCATGAGCCTTGACGATATGCCCAGGGCCTTGGCCAGGGGATTGCGATCCTCGAAACAGTTCAACAAGATGCTTCGCAAAGAGCGCCGCAAGGAGGTCCTGACAAACAGGAAGGACTGGCTGCGGCGGATTCCACCTTGGAAGGAGGTAACGAATGTATAAAACCGACGCGGTGATTTCGGATTGCAGGCGATACCGCTACCAGCTTTCTCGGGAATGGGGGGTTGGTCCGTCCTGCAATTTCATCATGCTCAACCCCTCAACAGCCGATGCTGAGATGGATGATCCGACCATCCGGCGATGTGTTTCGTTTGCGAAGAAATGGGGGTGTGGTAAACTGATAGTGACCAACCTCTTTGGCTTTCGTGCCACCAACCCTAAGTACATGAAGGCAGCCGATGATCCCGTTGGTCCTGAGAACATGAAGTACGTGGAAGCAGCCGCCAAGCATGCCGATTGGCATAAAGGCTATGCGGGCTTTGTCGTTTGTGCATGGGGCGCTAATGGTTCGTTCATGAACCAAGCTGACACCGTCCTTCGTCGGCTTGTGGCTGGCAATATCCGGCCAATGTGTCTTGCGAAGACGAAGGCCGGATTACCACGCCACCCCCTTTACCTGAAAGTGGATCTATGGCCCAATATGCTGGGCGCGCCCAGCATACGCCCGCGCTGAAGGAGGATTGACCATGGACTCGAAACGCTCATATATCTGCAACTCAACCGGAGACTTTACCGTGTCCGACACCCCTACCCGTAACAACTATGTCCTAACGGTCGGCCCACCGATCGAGGGCCAAAGCGAAGTCACCCTGGGTACGGTTACCCTGGATGCCATCCGCCACGAGGTCCGGCAGGCCATTGCCGATGGTCAATTTGATGATGCCATTCGGAGAAGGATGGAGGATCTGGGGGA
>PIVW01000059.1 GCA_003353825.1 Chloroflexota bacterium | reverse complement strand
AAAACCCGCTAGGCTTACATAACAGTAGCCCATATATAGTAGTTACCTTTTATAAAGTACTATATGTAGTAGTCGTGATCTGATAATAAATCGATTTTGGAAAATGGCCAAAGTCGAGACTGTCCGATCAAGGTAATTGATTCATGCCATTGGAAGTGTTATAGATAATGAAATAACACCATTCCCTTGCCACTGCCCGTGGACATGGTTATACTGATACACAGCACAGCCGATATATTGAATCGACCACTCTTTGTGAGGCGTGGTGCCATGAAAAGACTCTTTCCCTTGCTGCTCGTCATGATTTTGGCCTTGGGTGGTGCGATTTCGGTGTGGGCGCGTCCTGGCGGTCAGGATAATGGCCTTCCTGTCTATGGCATGCTGGGCACGCTTGCGTCCGAACTCGATTCACAGGGCAACAGTATCCTCATCACGCAGGATGGGCCCCACTATAGTTTGGTTGGGGTCACGGCCTCTGTCGAGCGGGAGATTGACAGGATTCGTCGAAGCCGACCTGGTAGCCAGGTCAAGGTATGGGGCACGCTTTACGACAGCGCCGACGCCGCCACATCTGGCACGATTATTGTTACTGAAATCGAGGTTGTTGGTGGCTCGAGCGGTGGTGCTACACCCCAACTCAGGGTCGATGTCCCTACCCTGAATGTGCGATCCGGGCCTAGTACCAGCTATCCGCTCATAGATACGAGCAGTAAGAGTGATGTATATGATATCGTGGGCAAGTCGGCGGGACGCAGGCCCTGGTGGTATATCTGCTGCCTGTCCGGGAAACCACAGGAAGGTTGGGTGTCAGGTGACTTAGCCACAACCATAGGCAATACCGATGATGTCCCCGTTGTGCTCGTGGCCCCACCTCCGCAACCCAAAGCAACCCCAACGCCCGTGCCCACACCTACCCCCTCATTACCTCCCACGCCTGCACTTGGCGAGTGGCAAGTGACTTATTACAACGATATTCATCTCTCGGGCACGCCGTTGGGCGTTCGCAATGAACCGCCAGAAAAGTACAATTTGCATCGAAACTGGGGGCTGGATTCGCCTTGGCCCGGGCTGGTGCCCGCCGATAATTGGTCTGGGCGCTATGTCAGCCGTTGGGAATTCGAGGGCGGTAACCAGTATTTCGAGGTCAAATCAGATGACGGTGCAAAGCTTTTTCTTGACGATATCCTGATAATCGACTCCTGGCGTGACGGTGGCAGTTGGGATAACAACTACTTCCGTAACCTTAGCGCCGGCGTGCATACGGTTACCATTGAGTATTACGAGCGAGGTGGTATGGCCTGGTTGGAAGCCAACTCGTATCATGTTCCTCGTGGTGGCGACCAGCCTTGAATGCTTGTGCTAGATTCTTTCGAGCGCTGGCCAATGCAGTTCTGCAAATGCCGTGTATAGGCGAGCGCGTACATTTGGCTGCAGGCGTTGGCTGTATTGTCCCAGCAAAGGCGCCCACTGGCAGATCCATCTCCAGATAAAAGCTGCATCCAACTGCTGTTGAAATATGTTTGTCCCCACAGGATAGCCTCGATTTGTCAGGGCCTTCAGATAGTATTCAACCATTGCTGCGATCGATAAGGGCGGGTTGGTATCAGGATACGCCCAGGGATGTAGAACTGTCACCAGGTCGAGCGCAGGTGGTCCGGCTGAGGTTAGCTGCCAATCATACCAAAGCCGCTGTCTGCCGTCGAGCGTAAGCGCTATATTCTGAAATCCTGCATCACCATGGAGCAGGGTGATGGGTCCCCCGTTTAGCAGGTTGAGCAAAGCAGAGGGATCGTTCGCCAGTTCCCGTAATCGTTTGAGTCGTTTAGGGGTCAGTTGTGTGTCGAAACCCTCGTTTTGGATTAATGTTTGAATTCCGGCCAATCCATCCTGTGTCAGCGCTTGGGCATTGGCGCCGGTGGGATGGGCAAGCCATGACCAATTATCCAGAGTATCTTTTTGATCCCAGAAGGCTGTGTGTAGCTTTGCCAAATCGGTTAGTACTCGTTCGATATCGGTACAATCCCAATCTGCTAGCCAGTGGCTGGTGTTCTTGACTGGAGGAAAAGATAGTAGCCACAGATCACCGGCAGGGATATCAACCGCGATTTTCGTGGGCATGGCAATGGGGATGTATTGGGGAAGTTCCACATACGCCAGTGCCTCGCGCTGGGGGGCGCCTCTCAGAAAAGCGCCATCTACCACCGCCCCACGTTTGTAGACCAGGGTAATGGTGGATTGCACGCCCGCCCGGTGGAGATGAAGACGCCAGTATTCCAGCGTACTACCTGATAAACCAGCGCGGAAGGGCTGGCGATGTATTGCCCTGACGCGAGCATTAGGTGCTGCCAGATAACGTCTTAATCCCCAAAGCAAAGCTTCTGGAATCTCAACCGCCATGATCCTGTTCTCCACGATGTTTCGTTTCCCCACCTAAGTACTCGAGCAGATTCTCTTGATCATTTAATGGAGGCAGATTGACAAAGCGAGGCTGCGACGCCAAGTAGCCTTCATTGTCTGGGGGTTGGTAGCCGATGATCAGGGCTGTGGTGCGGCGCCCCCCTCGTTCTATCCATGTGATCTGTGATCTCTTGATTCGTTGAGTGGGACGCAATGGCAAATGGTAGGTCAAAGTCTCTCCGTCGTAGTCGACACGAACCAAAGCCTGGAGCACCAAAAACAAGGCAACGATCGCCACTCCCACGAATATGACGATGGCGATCGTCCCCGGTTGCCGCCAGACTTCGGTGGCCAACCACGTGCTCGCCAGTACAAAAAGACCTGCCGTTACCCGGAACCGTAGTGTGGGAACGTAGGTGTGCGTTATCGTTCCATGTGGATCAGACAAGGTATGAGTTGTCTGATCTGTGTGCTTGTCACTCATGAATCTGTTTGCGACTTCTCGTAGCTGAAGCCCCGTATGGGAACCTCTTCGAAGCCCAATTGCACCAGCAGGCTCTGGGCGGCGGCGTCATTATGGTTGATATCGACAATGAGGTGATGTATGCCGCGAAGGGTCAATTCATTCAATGTACGCAGGAGAAGCCAGCGTCCCACCCCTCGGCGTCGGAACCCTGGTTCGACTCGCAGCTCTTTGATCGCAGCAGTGGGGGCGCCACGCTGTTTGGTGAGTTCTAACATGATCTCGACACTCAGTTCGGCAACCGGCCATCCCTGGTGTACAACGTGCAGCGACGTGATCCCATCTGGGCTATTTAGAATCCGCAAAGCAAGGTTGCCCTGCGAGGGATGGTATTCGGTTACATAACTGTGAAAAGTTTTCTCGTATAAGAACCACCGATCCCGCACCTGGTAACCAGCATCTCCCAGAGCAGCCATGATGTCTATGCGATCTGTGGCAAAGTAGCCACGTCCTGCGAGCAGGCTAGGATAACCCGCATATCTGTGGAAGGCGAAAATTCGGTTACTAACGCCCTGTTTGCGGAAGTGATCTTCGGCGTCAGACAAGAGAAGTTTAGCCACCCAATTGGGTGCTGAAGGCAATGTCGTGAGATGACGGATAAATCCTCGCAGTGTTATTTCATCTTCTGCTAGATAACCTACCGAACAATGAATCAAACCGATCATTTGTTGCCCATCTCGGGCGACCAAACAGCCTTCCGGCTTGGTCTGCAAGTCGACGTATGGTTCGGCACTCTGTGAAACGATCTCTTTCTGAAAGGTATCGGGAGATGTACACCAACTGAAGGGAAGTGTTTCAGCCGATTGGTTCCACAGTTCGGTAACAGCGGCAAGGTCTTGTTGCTGCAAGGGACTAACAACGATCATTGTGGTGACACTAAACCTTGGCAGGCCGTATAAATCATGTACAGCCCGGCGACTAATAAAAGCACTGAAGAAAGCCGGATGAGCAAATGATGGTAAGTTTGTGGCAACCGCTCGCCTCTACTAAAAAGAGCGGCTAGACCGATCTTACTGCCAATCAATAGCAGGTAAAAAGAAAGGATGAAGGCAACGGCGTGAACTGGTTCACTGCGCCAGGCTCGCACCAGGGTAGGTGCACCCACTGCTATCCAAAATAAATAAGGATGGGGATTCAGAAAATTGATCAATGCACCATGAAGTAAATCCTGCCGAGCCGAGGAGGGTTTTTTCGTATCTGACGAATTGGTGCCTTTTCGCAAGGCGTCGATGGCCAACCAGATGACAAAGAGCCCACCAACGATCAGCAATCCGTCAAGATACGCTTCCGGCAAACGCCCCACCAGTAAGAACGACAACAGGATAATGGGGATATCGGTAAGTAAGGGAGCTAGAGCTACACGGAGTCCGCTGGCGAATCCCCCGTGCAGACTCCGTTGCATGACAAGCGCCGTCAAGGGTCCTGGCGCCAGCCCGGCGCTCAGGCCAAAGGAGAAACCAAACAGAATGTATGTCATGAAAGCAGATGTTCCTAAGAGACTACGAATCGTTCGAGACTGCGATTCTACCATCGCCACATCCTCACCGCCAACCACGATCTATTGACAGCCAGTGGGGTGGGTGCGATAATCTTGCACCAGTGATGACTCGAACCAGACCTCTCGGCATATCGTTCATAGCCTTTTTGTTTCTACTACAGGCCATTATGGCTGTGGGCATAGCCGCCTTTTTGTTGCTCGTTCCCAATAGCAGCGAAGGAATAACCACTCTTGGGAACCGCCTGCAGTTGCCGACTGCTTTTAACGGCCTGTTGGCCGTTCCTCCTTTGTTGACTGCTGCTTTAGCGGGGCTGATTTTCCGCGGCCTTTGGGATCTGCGCGAGTGGGCTCGTCTGGCGGCCATTGTATTCTCCTTCTTGCTAACGCTGGCAGCCGTTGTCATCGTTGCCTTCTTGACGGCATTCGAATTGGGAGGGGGACAAAACCTATTGTTCGGATATATTGCCCTGATTTTAGCAGTGGGCGTTTTTATTTACTTGCTGATTGTAAACTGGGACGATCGCCAATCGCCAGAAGTGGGTGGGGACGCAGCTATGGCAGCGACCGCTTATGAACCAACACCACAGCCATATGTCGAGAAATCACCGGCATCAGCGCCCCCACCGGCGATTCCACGTCATGAATCTGACCTACAATTGCCTTATGATCTGGTCCCTCCACCTCCGCGACCTTCGGCAGCAAGCGTTAGTCGTCAGGCCCAAACCGTTGTTGCTAGCCCAAACCTGGATGACACACACCAGCCCGGCTTCGGAGGTTTCGAAGCAGCAATGACACCGGCAGTCATCGATAACCCCATTGCCTGGCTTATCGTGCGGCAGGGACCTGATTTGAGAGATCAATACGCTTTGTATCCACATAGCAGCCTTACCTTTGGCCGCGACAAATCCCGCGTTGTCTCGGTGCTAACGGATCCGGCCGTCAGCGCCCGACACATCCAGATCCGTCATGAGCAGGGGCGTTTTATCGTATCGGATTTGGGTAGTACAAATGGTACGACAGTTAACGGCAAGAGGATTCAACGCCAGACTGTACTCGAGGGAGATGAGATCTGCCTTGGCTCGACCGTACTTCTGTTTACCACCTCACGCAGCTAAAGTGCAGTAGGAGGATTCTCTTTTATGTTCGATCAACAAAACTCTTCAGATAGCCCTGATCAGGTTGCTGCAGTTGTCGAAACCATCGTTTTGCCCCAAGAAGACCCGGTGTTTGCCTGGCTTGTGGTAGTAGATGGCTCTCGTCGTGGACGCTTGTGCAGACTGAAGCGACAGGGCTCTACTATCGGGCGAGCGCATGAGAATGACCTCGTCGTCGATGGAGAATTAACCTCTCGTTATCATGCCAGGATCTATGCCGAGGTCTGGCTGGAAAAACCACAGTTTTACGTTCAAGATCTTGCCAGCGCCAACGGCACCTTTGTCAATGGTGAGCGCATCGCCCGGCTGTCGCTTATAGATAACGACCGTATTGCATTCGGCGAGACAGTTTTCGTCTTCAAACAACTATCGTGAGTCCCCCCCTGCCATTATGATAGAGAATTTACTCGCCACCCCTTTAAAGATCGTGCTCGAATGGTATCGTTGGGGATTTGCCGTTGCTTTTGCGATCACACTGGTGGCTACATTGTGGATATTCTTCGATAGTACCAGCAAAAACTACGAGGCGACTACATGGCGGGTAGGGTCTTTGTTGGCTGCTCTAGTTGTCATTCCCAGCGCGATACTCGGTTTCTCCCCTGAACTGTCCTTGGGGCTGGGGGTATTGCCAGTGCTGCTGGCCTTTCTCGGTATGATCGCTACCATAGGATCGTTGATCGTGTTGGTTTTGTACGCGGTCGGCCTAGGCGTACAACCTCTCAATTTAAGCGAGGAAGAACTCGAATTCGATTCGTTGCCTGCCCTCGAGGAGACGCCCCCCTCTCAAGTGCCTACCCCTGTGGGAATAAAGCCCGCTGTGTCTGCGATGGATGCCGATATCTCAGACTTGATACCCGACGTTCCGGCAGATTTGGACGACCAGACCCAGGAGGATGAGTCCGAAGCTTTATTCCCTCTGGGCTGGATTGTTCTAATGGATGGCCATCGGGCGGGTCAGGAATTCCGGCTGCGCGAGTTAATTGATATCGGTCGGGATAGCAAACACAACGATGTAAGCATAGATGACCCTGCCATATCTCGCCAACATGCGCGTGTACGCCAGGAGGAAGGTTTCTTTGTACTCTACGATCTCGCCAGCGCCAATGGGATAATGGTGAATGGCGAGACAGTGCAACGGCATGTTTTACAGCAAGGGGACCGTATCGTGGTTGGCCAAAATACATTCGGGTTTATGCACGTGTTTGAGGAGAATGACGAGAGGGACGAACCAGATTTAAGGATTGAAACAGAGAATCGTGAGGTTTGAGCAGAGGTAGTGTGCTGTGGAAAGGTCTCACCCTATGTCGGTAGCTCTCTTACCGGTTCCTCGTAAACCTCATCCGTCTCTGGGTCACGTACGAGACGCCTTAGTTTCGAAGGGTCTTCAATGTAGTCGATAAAGAGCACACCCTCTAGATGATCGATTTCATGCTGAAAGATGCGTGCCAGGTAGTCATAGGTCTTGACACGCATCGGCTTGCCATTGACATCTTGTCCTTTGATGGTGGCCGTAGGTTGGCGTTCTACCTCCCCAATATAACCAGGGATTGAAAGACAGCCTTCATCACCGGCCTCCTTCTCTCCTCTCAGGCGCACGATTTCAGGATTGACCACCACGTAAAGGCTTCCAGCTTGTGGGTCCTCCTCAAATCCCTCTTCCGGCATCTCTACCACAATGAGGCGTTCGTTGATGCCTATTTGAGGCGCAGCCAAGCCAACGCCATGGGCACTGCGCATGGTTTCTACCATGTCCTCCGCTAGTTTTCTGAGCTGAGCGTTGAAACGACGTATGGGTTTGCTTCTTCTCCGTAGCCGGGGGTCTCCGAGTTTTACGATGTCTAGTTCTGGCATGTTTTTTATCTCTTCAGTTGGTGCTAAAAAATCGACCGCCATTATACCACGAAGACCATTTGGGTTTGCTAATTACACAGAGCCTTATACCAATGGATTGTGGGCGCCCAGACGTTGCTTCCTGGCGCCGCTTCGATTAATCTATAACTATGCAACAGACGACGTCCAATCGTAGCAAATCGAGTCGTAGGGCCTTACTTTTGCTGGCACTGCCCATGTTGGGGTTTGTGCTGTACATGGCCGGGCAAGGGGGAGTGTACGGCCTTACACATGATGTTGGGTACGCTGTCTGCCATCAGATTCCAGTGCGAAGTTATATTTTTGATGATCTTGTCCTGCCGTTATGCGCACGTTGCACGGGCCAGTATCTTGGTATTGTGGTTGGCATGTTCCTGGCCGGATTGTGGGGACGGCTTCGGGCTGCATCCTTACCTCCGCCTTGGCTGGTCGCCGTTCTCCTCGGATTCCTGCTAATTTGGGCGTTCGACGGTTTCAATTCTTATGTCTATCTTATCATTCGTCGCCCACTTTTTTATGAGCCCAACAATATCCTGCGCATTAGCACGGGGCTGCTTCAGGGGTTGGCGATTTGCTTTCTCTTTCTACCCTATTTCAATCAGGTTTTCTGGACATACCCCGATCCTACACCTATTCTGCGCGGCGGGTGGGATCTGCTAGTAGCATTAATAGCGGGTGTCGTGATCGTTGTAGTTGTCAACACTACCTGGCCACCCCTCTTTTATCCCTTGGCCATTCTCTCGACCGGAGGCGCCTTTTTTATGCTCAGCATGGTGGGTACGATGTTCGCATTGCTGATCTTGCGACAAGAAAACAGCAATCGTGCGGCCAGGGATTTTGCGACATTATTTATCCCTGGTATGGCCTGGGCTGTGCTGCTATTGCTTTCTGTCAATCTCTTGCGTGGTTATGCCCAACTCAATTTCGGTTTCACGCTACCAACAGGTTAGGAGTTTTCGCGACCTTCTCTGCTATAATGCGTATATTCGTTAGGTATCATTTCAGAATTCAATAATCATTCGTTAGGAGGCATCATGGATGTTGGAAAATCTTTTACGTTCCTGTTCGAAGATAAGAAGTGGGTCGAGAAACTGCTGATCGGTGGGCTCATTTCATTGATCCCTATTGTGGGATCGCTTCTGTTGATGGGTTATATGGTCGTTCTAATTCGCAATGTAAGGCAGGGTGAGGAGTACCCATTGCCGGAGTGGCATGAATTTGGCGAGATGATCGTCGATGGCCTCAAATTGTTACTTGCTTACATCATATGGGCTTTGCCGATCATAGTCCTTTGGGTCCCCTTCGTCATTTTGGCGATTCCATTGGGGGTGTTCGCTAGCGAAGATGTAGCCGGAGGCATACTTGGCACGTTGGCACTCTGCTTTACCTGCTTTACTGTCCTGTACGCCATTCTATTACTGTTTTTGGTTCCCGCCGTCACCATCCGCTATGCTGAAGCTGGTGAATTATCTGCGGCGCTAGCTGTCTCAGATGTCTTTCAGTTCACGCGCGCTAATCTTGGTAACGTCGTCTTGGTTGTCGTGGTGGTACTTTTGGCTCAAATCGCTGCCGGTCTTGTCGGTGGTATCTTATGTGGCATCGGTGCTCTATTCACGGCATTCTGGGCATTGACAGTTCAAGGATATCTCTACGGGCAACTGTTGCCGGAGGAGTCTGGCCAGGCATTCGAGCCGCAAACTCTATTAGAGGCCGATGACGAACGTGCATTGCTGTCTGAGGATGATATTACTGTAGACGAATAAAAGCCGGTTGCATCCTGAAACCAAATATGCGCTGCGACCGTATAAAACGTAAGTTAGGAAGGTAGACCGGGGGGTGTTGAAGGCTCTGATTGCCGCTCTCATCACCCTCTGATATAATCCTGACGCGAGTTATTGTGCAATTCTAAATTCATCCCTGTTTCTCGAGGAGGGACCATGGATATCGGCAGATCATTATCATTTGCATTCGAAGACAAGAAGTGGGTCGAAAAAATACTGATCGGAGGGATTGTTGTTTTTATTCCGATCATCGGTTGGCTGTTGGTATATGGTTATATGGTAGAACTGGTTCGAAATGTCCGCCGTGACGAGGAAACACTTTTGCCGGCCTGGGATGGTTGGGGGGAGAAAATCGCCCTTGGTCTCAAACTATTTGTCGTTACCTTGATCTGGGCCCTACCGCTGATAATCTTGATGGTGCCTTCCTCCATTCTAACAGCCGTGTCCGAAGATGCCGGCGGATTTTTGGCCATTTGCTTTAGCTGCGTGGCATTTTTGTATGCCATTGTCTTCTCTCTTGCCCTACCTGGCATCACAATCAAATTCGCCGAAACAGGCAGGATTTCTTCGGGTTTGGAGTTTTCGAATATCCTGGCATTCACCCGAGAGAATTTGGGCGAAGTAATCATCGCCATGATTGTCATCTGGCTGGTGTCTATGGCGGCAGGTATCGTCGGTGCTTTACTTTGTGGTATCGGGTTGTTGTTCACGATGTTTTGGGCAACACTGGTTCAAGGGTTTCTGTATGGTCAAATCGGCCGCGATAAAACCTCCACAAGTCTCGATACCGTAGATGCAAGCTATGATCTCAGCCCTGATGATGTCATGCCGGGCGTTGGCGAATTGGCAGATGAAACACAAGCCGGTGCAGAAGAAGCTGTTTCCGAGGTGACGGACGTTGCCGACAGCACCGTCGATGCTTCAACTGATGTTCTCGATGATGGCAACGAGGAAGAAGAAAGTTAGTTAGGTCGCTCGCTACGAAATCACTGATTTTAGCCAGGCCCCTGCATTCGTGCGGGGGCTTGCTTTTTGCCGCCGATTAAGGCGACAATGATGCTCGATGCTAACACTGCAAAGGTAATAAACTCATGTCAGATCGTGATATCAACTCTCCAAAAAGAAAGCCGCCTGCCACCTCTTGGGACAACTGGATCGAAGAAAGCATCCGCGCAGCCCAGGAGCGGGGTGATTTCGATAACCTGCCAGGTCAGGGCAGACCACTTCCCGACTGGCGCAACCCTCACCTGCCGCACGATCAGCAAATGGCACATGACCTCATTCGCAATAGCGGGCATACACTGCGTTGGGTCGACGACGCCAAGGAGATCGACCGCCGTATCGAGGCTGCTCGCCAACAATTGCTCCGAAACGATGCCTGGTATCAGAAGCGACGGCAAGAAGCACGTTCTGAGGAGATACCGGCAATAGAAGCTACATGGTTCAAACACCGCGCCCGTTTCGAAGAGGATGTAGTAGAGATCAACGCTCTGATCGACACTTACAACCTCAAAGCGCCTTCTACACAACTCCACAAATTCCGTCTTATTCCTGCCGAAGAATACAAACGCCTAAGCATCGGCGCACCACCGAGCGAGCCTGCATGAAACGGTGACCAGGTGGCACGGTGGCAAGGTGACACGGTGGCAAGGTGACGATGTGCAGATGAGCTACCGACTGTACACACTTCGACTACACGACTAAACGACCACGCGACCAATCGACCACGCGACTAAATGAACAACGCCACCTTTGTCTTCGACGCCCATTGCGACACATTGGGGTGCGCCCTGCCCGGTGAATTTCAACGTGATCTCAGGCGGTGGTCTGACGCCGGACATCTTGATCTGCCACGCATGCGAGCGAGTGGCATCAACTGTCAGATTTTCGCCTGTTTTCCAGGACAGACCCGCCTGACTTCTTGCCCCACCGCTGCCGCGCTGGAACGGCTGGAAGTACTGCACACGCTGGTCGAGCGGGTACCGGAGCAGATAACGCTCATCAGTAATGCATCAGATCTTGAAGAATTAATGACTGAAGGGCCCATTGGGGCGATTCTAGGGTTAGAAGGATGCGAGGCGCTGGGTGGCTCGATTTCACGATTACACACCTTTTATCGCTTGGGGTTACGTAACCTGGGCCTGGCGTGGGATGATCGAAACGCCGCCTGTGATGGGGTAGGGGCCGGCACTTCGGCGGGGCTCACAGCTTTTGGTCGAGACATTGTCACTACCTGCAACGACCTGGGTATTGTTCTCGACCTCTCTCACTTGAACCCGGCCGGCGTTGCAGAGGTCCTGGCACTCAGCAGCCAGCCTGTGATTGCCAGCCACTCCAACGCTCGCGGCCTTTTCGATCATCTCCGTAACTTGAGCGACGATCAGATCCGAAGGATCGCAGAGAGGGGCGGCGTCATCGGTGTCACCTTTGTCGGCATGTTCATGGCTGACAACCCGGAAGAGGTAACCCTTGATCACGTGCTCGACCATATCGACTACATGGTCGAGGTTGCCGGCAACGATCATGTGGGGTTAGGTTCTGATTACGATGGCTGGACCCTGCCCACCGATCTCGATAGCGGCGAGAAGTACCCCAGGATTACTGACGGGCTCTTGGCGCGCGGGTATCCTGAAGAAACGATCTGCAAGATCCTGGGCGAGAATTTCCGCCGTGTATTTACCCAAATTCTGCCCTAACCCACCCTTTCCGATTTCAATTATCTTATGTCTAACCCTTCTGTTTATCTCGACCATTCTGCAACCACGCCGGTCTCACCAAAAGCCCTGGAGGCCATGCTGCCCTATTTCAGTGAGACTTACGGCAATGCTTCCGGTATCTATAGCCAGGGACGAAAGGCCAAGCATGCCCTGGAAGGTGCTCGCCACACAGTGGCCGGTATCTTGAATGCCAAACCTTCTGAAATCGTGTTCACTTCTTGCGGAAGCGAAAGCGATAACATGGTGTTGCGTGGTGTTGTCTGGCAGGAGTTGCAGCGCAAGACGAACCGGAACAAGTCCCATCATCTCATTGTCAGTGCAATCGAACATAAAGCTGTGATCGACACAGCTCGCCAACTGGCCGATTTCTTCAGCCTTGACCTTACGATCCTGCCCGTCGATGGCACTGGCCGCGTCGATCCTGACGATCTTCGGGCTGCCATCCGGCCTGATACCCTACTGGTGAGCATAATGGCCGCCAACAATGAGATCGGTACCCTGCAACCGATCGCCGAATTGGCAGCTGTCAGCCGCGATCAAAGCGTGCCCTTCCACACAGATGCTGTGCAAGCGCCCGGGCATGTTTCACTAGATGTGCAGGCACAGAGTATCGATTCTATGGCGCTTTCGGGACACAAGTTTTATGGACCCAAAGGCGTCGGCGTTGCCTACATTTGTAGTGCGCTTTCCTTGACATCTGCTCAAACCGGCGGCGGACACGAAGGTAAGCATCGCGCCGGCACTGAAAATGTGGCGGGGATCGTGGGCCTCGCCACAGCACTGCGCGAAGCCGAAGATATGCGTCCGAGTGAAGCACCGCGCCTGAGCGCATTGCGAGACCGCCTCCTGCAGGCAATCCCCACCCTCATCCCTGGTACTCGTATCAGCGGCCATCCCACAGAGCGGTTATCCCATCACGCCAGTTTCATCTTCAAGGGTATCGAGATACAGGGTATCCTCATGGGGCTGGATATGGCGGGCATCGCTGCCAGTAGTGGGTCTGCCTGCACCAGCGCCGCCCAGACCCCTTCCAGCGTGCTCACGGCCATGGGCGTAAGTGCTGCCGACGCTGTAGGCCATCTACGCCTGACACTAGGTCGCAGCACAACCGACGCCGACATCGACTACCTCTTAGAAACCCTGCCCCCCCTCGTCGCCCGCCTCCGCAAACTAAGCCCGACCACCCTCTAACATCTACAACCCCCGTCGCACCAACCGACCACGCGACCTCTAATGCTTCACGAAAACCAAACCCCGCCCCTGTCACCAGCCGAGACCACCATCGTCGTCGCTATGAGCGGCGGTGTCGATAGCTCAGTGGCAGCGGCGCGCCTGGTACATGCCGGCTACAACGTCATTGGCGTGATGATGCGTTTGTGGGCGGAGGTATCTGAGGGCAGTGGTAGCGAGAATCGATGTTGCACCCTGGAAGCCACTGAAGACGCCCGCCGTATCGCCGCACAACTTGGCATCCCCTTCTATTTGCTAAATGTCGAGAAGGTGTTCAAACAGCACGTGGTCGATTACTTTATCGAGGGCTACACCACTGGCGTCACGCCCAACCCCTGTCTTGCCTGCAACCGCCATATCCGTTTCGACCATCTTCTCAGTTACGCCAAAGCCCTTGGCGCCGATTATCTGGCAACAGGCCACTATGCGCGAGTGCGAGACACAGACTCAGGATTCGAATTGCTGCGTGGCGCTGACACCCAAAAAGATCAATCCTACATACTTAGCGTACTGGGCCAGGCTGAATTACGACATCTCACCTTTCCGGTGGGGGATATGACCAAACCAGAGGTCAGGGAAATGGCCGGGCGCCACGGGCTTCCTGTTGCATCCAAATCCGATAGCCAGGATCTCTGTTTTTTGGCGGATGGCGATTACCGGCGGTTTTTACAAGATTGGGCCGCAGAGCAGATAAATCCCGGCCCCATCGTCGATCTCGATGGCCAAGTGCTGGGTGAGCATCAGGGACTGCCCTTCTACACCATCGGCCAACGTAAGGGCCTTGGTATCCCTTCACCACAAAAACTGTTTGTTATCTCCCTGCAGACTGAGGACAACACCCTGGTGGTGGGGCCCGCCCATCGCTTGGGCCGCGACACGTTGACTGCGAGAAACGTCAACTGGGTGGGAAATCCGCCTGCCGATGTATTTTCGTGCACGGTCAAAATCCGCTATAAGTCGCGAGATCGGGCGGCTGAAGTGACGCGATTGTCTGGAGATCGCCTCGAAGTTCGCTTTTCAGAACGCCTGCGGGCCATCACGCCTGGACAAGCTGTCGTTTTTTATCAGGATGAACGCTGCCTGGGCGGCGGCATCATCGAGCGCTGACATACTTGCTCTTCGTCGTGGAAAATGCCCCGACGGTTTGTAGTAGGCGCTTTAGCGCCGTGGCAGCAGTTACGGCGCTAAAGCGCCTACTACAAACCACTGCACAACATCCTCAACACTCATTTAGATCATGCAACTTCCCGGTATTCCCCCTGCCTTAGCTTTGTCCCTGTTATTATCAGTGATTTACGGCGCCCTTTTCCATTTATGGCGGGGTCGCACCTGGGGCGATTTGCTTGCCTCGATTCTGGTAGCGATGTTGGGCATGGTGTTGGGCCAGGTTCTCGGACCCTATCTAGGACTCGAGATCGGGCGAATCGGCCAGGTTTATGTATTGGAAGGTACCATCGTCGCCTGGGTGCTGATGCTTGCAGCCTCGTTATTGAGGCGTTAGAATGGAGTTATCGTGTGATATGTCCCCATCTCGGTCTGAGAGGTTGTGGTGAACGAGCCTTCAATTATCCCCGCCATCCGTGATCTATCGATTATTTTTCTGGCACTTGAATCTATTGTTGTTCTGGTGCTTTTGAGTATTCTCATTGTGCAGATCCGTGCCCTGGTGATATTGCTCAATGACGAGATCAAGCCTATGCTCGAAGCAACCCAGGAGACGGCTGATACCGTTCGCAATACCACGAACTTCGTCAGCAAGCGTGTTGCCCGGCCTTTTGTTAGCGCAATTAGTTTTGGAGCCGGCGTACGTCAGGCAGTCAAAACTGTCAAACAACAGGTTGTGCCCTCCAAAAACAAGGACGCTGAGTTAGACTCAGAAGACACCTTGGCTTCCGACTCTTCTGAGCTGAGCGCGCCAGAACCTCCGCTTAGTGCCTCTGATATGGGTGAGACTACGGGAGCGGATAATGGGTAGCTTTCGTTATGGCGTGTGGGTAGGGCTGTTCGCAGGCGTGACGCTGGCTGTGCTGTGGGACCAAGCACAAAAGCGAGATGCCAGCGCCACGGACGCTGAATGGTCTTCCCCTGCCACAGCTTTGATAGAACCCGAGGGCGGTTCCGAAACAATGCCATCAGAGCGCCCTGCCGATACCACGGGAGAGTGAGTGAGAGAGTGGCGAGAGGGATGTGGGAAAGTAGTGAGCGGGTAGGTTGGAGTGGCATCCCACAAATAGGACGGACGACAGCCCTAAAAGTATCCGATTGAGAATTGTGAGTAAGACAAGTGGCTGTTAGATAGGTTGGTACATACATTATTCCAACCGCAGGGATGAAAGTTGAGTGTGTTTCCGATTAATGTGGGATATGGACGCCTGTACAGACAGGAGAAGTGTTCCTTTAGAATTATATTGCTATGCGAAGGTGTTAAGTGCCCTCTATCAATACCTCTTTTGTGCCGGGTTTGGCTACTGCAAAAGGTCGAAGTGAGGATGCATTTTGAAACCGATAAAGTGGCGGGCATTGGTTTGGCGACCCCATCTGAATTCGAAAACTGACAGCGTTCTACTTTTCTGGGGACCACAAATCGGAAATCTCGCAGTAAATCAGGGGGTTCGGCCTTCTGGTCTCCGGCAATTAGCCGAATCTGAGGTATTTGACTCAAACGGTCGCTTATCGGTATGCGTGAAACATCGGGTAGCCCAAAAGGGTATAACTGCATGCAACAATCACTTCGTATAGCAGTTGGGCGTGCCATCGTTCCTCATAAAAGGTACTTGCTCACAAGGAGGAGCGTATCTGTTGAAGTTTTCACTCGTTGTGAATATCTTTTTGGGGATACTTCCGCAAGTCAAACCAATTTTACGAAGAATCTCAGGTAGGACAGCGATCAACATAGTGAGGGATACCAGCGAGGCTGCAAACCAACAAGGGTCGATCTGGCTCTTTCGGAATTTCCGTAGCGCTGCCTAGAAAGGCGTGTCTCGTCACACCCAAACATCACGTAACACGCAATACGCAATACGCAATACGCAATACGCAATACGCAACATGTGTTTTTCTAGGACCACACGAAATCCTGTTGAGCCGTCGATCTGCATCCATTATCTGTCTCCCCCCATCACCTGTTTGCCGAACAGTTTTCCCACACTCACCATCCTGGCGTGTGTTTGTCGCTTAAGAGGGGCGCTTCTAGGAATTGCTGGGAATGCAAACGGACGGTAGATTTGACAATTTGACTGCGCTTGGATAGACTGTGTTTTGCCTTCCCGGGGCTGTAGCTCAGCTGGGAGAGCGCTACAATCGCACTGTAGAGGTCAAGGGTTCAAATCCCTTCAGCTCCACCTAGCCTGGCAAAACCGGGCGTTCCAACTTCATACCCCCCTTATGGGGCTGTAGCTCAGCTGGGAGAGCACCACAATGGCATTGTGGGGGTCAAGGGTTCGAGTCCCTTCAGCTCCATCACCAATAAGGCCGGTCGCTTGTAACGACCGGCCTTATTGTTTTGCCTCCCCTAGCAGTGTCCTACTGTGTCACCTGTAGCTATGCGATCTTCCATTGCTGTTTCTATCCTGTCTGGCTCGCATAAAGGCAGATCATACAAAAGAGCGCCGGCAGACTAATCGCTTGATGCGATATTACAACACTAAAATATCGATAAGTGCACTTAAATTACTCAGTAGAAGCCTAAAGAAAGATTAATAAACCTAATTTGATTATATAGAACCTAAAATAACGTTTATGCCTGAATTCATGATAATGCGACTGGTAAGATTAATGAACTTAGTTGGCTAAACAAACTTGGAGACAGATATCCAAAGTTGCTCGCAGCAATGTGCCGGCAAAGACCTCTGCCTAAGGCCAGCTGCCTGATATGAGGCGGCAGATGAGATATGTAAATTCTCATATCAGGTACAGCGTGTCTACTACTTTACTGAAACAGGGGTAAGCATGGCTTGACGATCAAGGTGATGACACAACAGGGCAAACGTTTTTCTAGCCACCTGGCTCGATGCTAAATGAATATACACCGAGCTGTGGATAGATGTACTGCGTTCCACCGTCAATGTAACCGCGTACCTCAATGTAAATGGTGCCATTTGGATCGATTGGCATCGTATAGTTGGTGTTCGCGCCATGGTCGGCCTGTAGTACATATCCCCCGTAGGGGTTTGTGCTCACCCAAATTGCAAATCCATCCATATCGGCGCTGTCCCATGCCAACTGCAACTCATCGCCATTGATTGATAAACCCGAGACTAATCCGATGGTTTCTACTGCACCGGCATCGCAGACCCCATCGGTTGGTACGGGCCGCAGAACACCTTGCTGATCTTCGGTTAGCGTACAGGCTCCGTTAGGAATAGCATCGATAGCGACGCTTCCAGCACCGGGAGCGTGGGTTTCGATCGGGCCACCATTGCCTTGCAAAGGACCAAGATTGAGCTGGGTAGGTGCAACGTTCTGTTGATCGCCAGGTTCGACAAGACCGCAACTGGTCCCGCTCTCGATATTGTGGTCGAGAGATGCCAACCCGATCCCGCCGCTGCAATCACTTCCGCTAACCTGTCCTGCTACGATGCTATTCAGGTAGTGGTTACATATTGACTGAAAATGTTCCAATTGATATTCTGCGTTAAAAGCAATCGAGCGGAGTACCATTCTGAAAACTCTGGAAAAGTCTAAAACGGCTGTTCGCACCCCTATA
>PIVW01001152.1 GCA_003353825.1 Chloroflexota bacterium | reverse complement strand
GTCTGGCTTTCGTTAACCAGCTTTACGCTGATCGCAGTGATGACAGCGGCACATGGACAATCGAACAACAGTATGCCGCTTGGCACAGTTCTGGTCAAAACGGAAAGAGGCCAGTTTATATTCAATGTTGAACGCGCCGAGACCGTTTCTGATCGCACACGGGGCCTGATGCATCGCAGATACATGGCTGATAATCACGGTATACTTTTCACTTGGCCGGAAACACGCCACATCACCATGTGGATGGCAAATACAATTCTTTCACTCGATATGGTTTTCATAAAGGAGGATCAGACGGTCCTGAGGGTTGAGAGTAACACGGTCCCGTTTTCCCATGAACACATTCCATCTGACGGACCGGTAAAACAGATCCTCGAATTGAACGCCGGCATCGCCAATCGCATAGGGCTAAAACCGGGCGATTTTGTTTTCCTGCAATAATAGCTGCGATGATAGTTACTGGTCCGGGGGGTGCTTATGTTTCCAGAATCTCCAGACGGAACCATCGATTTTATCGGGAACCGGGTCGAAGCCGTGCCCGCCCCATGGATGACAGCTCATAATCCGGCCAATCGCCAGCCAGAAACCCGGCCAGGCTCCGTGCTTCCGGATCGCGTCTGCCGCGTATTCAGAACAGCTCGGCATGAAGCGGCATCTGCGTCCCATGATTGACGATAGGGTGAGCCGATAGGTACCGATTAGGATGAGAAAGATCCTAGCCGCCACACGTCCCACAACGCTCTGATGTGGTGTTTCACCTGAATCTCTACGCGCCATTGCAAATGCTTTTCAATATATTAGAGCGTTACGCAATATAATAGCATTAGGTTAGACCCCTATCTAATTGTTTTAGCGTGTAATTTAATTGGTGATTTATCACACTGTTTTGTCTTCTGTTTCCTCGGGAATAACGAGGTTCAAAATGATCGCCATGAACGCTGCCGGCAGCAGGCCCGATGTAAGAAGAACCTTGGCCATCTTCGGCAAATGTTGCAGTGCGTCAGGAACCAT
>PIVW01000500.1 GCA_003353825.1 Chloroflexota bacterium | reverse complement strand
CGTTCGCCTGGACAAAACCTTTTTATGGAGCCTTCTTTTGGCCGAATTGAGATCATTCTGTCTTCATTTCCTCCTTTTCGGCTTTTTAGATTTATCCGCAGTGTTAAGGTACACGACCGCATTATCTTTCTGTCAGCTTATGTCGATAGGGGCCCCGAAGTGATCGAGATGTTCACCGGGGGACAAGATCACATCAAATATCTACTCAAAGGCTCGAAGCCGCAGGACTTGCTTGATGCAATTCAAAGGATGACAGAGGGGTCGATCTCGCTGGAGATAGCATCAGGTGTGCGCGGACATCGGGCAACGGCATTTGAAATCGCTTTAGAAACGCTTTCGGCAGAAGAACGCAATGCTGTGCAACTAGCTTTGGAGGCAATTGCCCTGCTCTCAGCCCCAGAGAAACGTGTTTTCGAACAGGTCGGCATGTGTCTTACCCGCCGACAGGCGGCCCTGGCGCTCGGTTTGAGTCCGAAAACGATCAGCAGTCATATGGATTCAATTTATGAAAAACTTCACCTTCGCAAGGCCGATGACAGACTCAATCAGTTGCCGTTGTTGGCGAAGACACATCTACTCCATCAGTTACTTCAAACAACAAAGCATTAAAGTACGTCCCGATACCCCATCATGGTTGAGACACAGAGCGATCACAGCACCCTTTCTGGTCCGTTGAATATGCTGCGGAGGTTCCTGCCCTTGGCGATGAGCGTTGTTTTGCTCGCGGCAGGAGCAAGTGTCTTCCGTTTATCTTTATCTTTGGGACAACCCTTTCCCGGTTTTGCCTTGATGTGGCGCAAAGAAGAAAAACTGTTCGCCGTGGGACATCTGACGCCGCTGCAGTATCCAGGTATGGTGGCAGGCATGGAAATCAACGACCGCATTCTCTGCCTGGGAGGTTATCATCCGCACCCTGAAGGGGCGATTTATGCGTTGGATAAGCGATACAACGATATCGATTGTCCAAATGGCGAAATATCATTTGCCGATCTCTATCGCGCACAGTTTACCAAATCGGAATCTCCAAGCATTGATATTCTTATCGACCGAGGCGCTGGAATACAGATGGTAAAAGAGGTGCCATTGGTGCCTTTCACCATCTTCATGTTGGTCGACGCACTGTTACCACCCCTCGCTGTGGGTTTAATGTTGTTGGGTCTTGCTGCAGTAGTCTTTGCTGCCGGGTCGAGGAAGGAAACCAATCTCGTTTTTGCCACTTTTGCGCTGATAGTAGCAGCTTTTTTCATAGGTCACGGCTTCAGCATCATCATTTCGGACAAGTGGGTCTTTGCACCGAAGATGGCCATTTTGCTGGCCGTACCCTGGATGCCATTGGCAAGTGCTGTACTGGTACATCTGGTGTCGATCTTCCCTGAGCGTGAAGGGCGAGAAGATCGGGTTACTCAATGGGCAAGAGCGGCTCGCGGGCCTTACTATGCGCTATGTTTCGCCTTCGTCTGTATCGGTATCCTCAGCTATATCTATAAAGATCAACCTATCGGCATTTTGCTGGATGAACCCTATCTGATGTTTGTTGCCGCAAGCATGATATTTGCCATGTTTTGGGCGATTCTCATGTTGTTTCAAACGTCAACCCGTTCCTCATCTGTTAAGACCCGGCGCCAATCTCGGCTACTACTATTTGGCTTTACCATGATGGGGCTGTCGATGCTTCCTTATGGTATCTACTTTTTTACTTCTGGCACCACCGGCATTACTGCTATCTCTTTAGCGCCCTATCTGGCCCTTGGATTCGTTGCTGTGGCTGCGTATGCAATCCTGCGCTACCAGTTGTTCACCTCACGAACTCAGGTTCTCACCGGACTTCTCGTTCTGATATTCAGTATTCTAATCGCCAATATCGTTTACCTTGTGATGCGGCAGCAAACGAGCTATGTGCCGATATGGGTTGCCACGTTACTTGCTAGTGCCGGGTTGGTGACTCGCAAGGGGCCCACTTCGTTTTTCACGCGTTTGCTTAGGCGAGAGGCGCTTGAATATGATAGAGTCGTTCACTTCAACCAGCAAGTGACCGGCCAGACGCATGTCGCCTCACTCATGAAACTATCCACGCAGTCTTTTAAGGATCTCCTGGATGCAGATCAGGTGACGGTGTTGTTGGCGAACGCCGACACACATGAATTCGACCTATTCCAAGATGGAGATCCGGCCGGGCGACTGCTTTTGCCTGCCGATGTTGTCGATTTTCTGAGAGCACACCCGCAGCCTCACTATGCGAATTCACCCCTGATGAATAAGTATCATGGCCAACTATCATCAGTCTCGCCGGTCGCAATAAATGTATGGATACCGCTGGTAGAACGGGAGCAGGTGGTGGGCATGGTGGGATTAGGTCAGCGCTGGATGGGAGAACTGTACGACGAACAGGATCTGCAACTCCTTGCCATTCTCGGACGCCAGTTAGCCATGACTGTACTCACCAGCCGCCATGTCGACCGCCTGGAAGCGACCTCGCGGCTGATACTGGAGGCTCAGGAAAAGGAACGGCTGAAGATCGCCCGGGAACTGCACGATACCATTCTCCAGTTCCTGTTGGTACTTACCTACGGGCTCGATGATCTCAAATCGCCCCAAAGTGACGCCGCCTTTGAGATCGAACGCTGGCAGGATCGTATTAGTGTTCAGGCCGACGGATTGCGCGGGTTGCTGGCCTATTTGCGAGCGCCGGAAACGTTGGTGCAACAGGGGTTGGAGCCGGCTCTGCAGACATGGTTACAAGGAGCTAGCGCGGAGACTTCGGCGCAGTTGACCTGGCATCTTTCGGCAGAGGCGGCGCAGGGGCTGGACTCTAAGGCGCAGATCGCCATCTACCGCGTGATTCGTGAGGCAGTCTACAATAGCATTAAGCATGGGCAGGTCAGCCGTATCGAGGTGGTCTTGGAGCGAGTTGAGGATCAGATTTGCTTTTCGGTTGAGGATGATGGGCGGGGGTTTGATCTTGACCGGGCCCAGATGGGTAAGGAGAAAGGGTATAGTAGTTTGAGGGATATGCGATTGTATGTCGAGAGTGTGGGTGGCGTTTTGAAAATCGATGCCACCCCAGAACTTGGAACGAACATCAAGGGCGGAATCCCAAGATCGATTGAGTCCTATCATATGAATTCCCCTTAATCAGGTCAATCACCTATTGAAAATCAGCATTAATCCCGTTGTGGTAGTGATTACAATCTGCTAAAGTTAGATATGGTTAGAAAAGGTAGTGAATTCGTCACACGTAAGTGCAAGATCAACTGCACTCAATCTATAAGTTGTATAAGAGCGATAACGCTAACCGTTGTTTGTCAAGGAGTAATCAGGAATGTCTGACCAGAAAATACAGTCGCTCCGTAGCGATCTCAACGCAACTCAATTCAGGATTCGGCCAGACTGGTCCAAGCGAATCGCAGTTGCGAAACAGTTGGGCGATCTACAGGCCGTCGATGCAGTTGATGATCTTCAGGGGATCATCGAACAGAACGAAAACGATGTGCTGTGTCTGACGGCCATCCATTCCTTGGGGCAGATTGGGGGGCGAGGGGGCACTATGGCTTTGGGACGACTGCTAAAGGGAGACTCAAATAATGCATACTTCCCGCAAATCGTGGATGCCCTGACTGTAATTGACAGCGACCAGGCGATAGAAGCGCTCATCGATAGTTGGGCTCAGGTCAATTCACAGCAAGCCGCTGAGATTCAGGGTAGACTGGTGGCGTTGGGCGCAGAACGAGTGGCCCAGCCCCTGATAGCGGGGCTAACGCATGACTCGTCGACCGTGATCGTAAAGTCCGAACAAACCCTACGACGACTGAGCGATGTCACGCCTTATCTTGTCGTAGCGCTGGGTAGCAAGGATGCATCCGAGCAACAAGTTGCCAGCAGACTCCTGGCCGAGCAAGGGTTACGGGCCATACCGCCCCTCCTGGATGCCTTGAACAGTGATGACGAACGAGTGCGCAGTGCTGCCGCAAAGACACTTACCGCCATTGGCAAGCCGGCGATTGAGGGATTGATGGCGGTTTTGGTTGATCCAGACAGGCTCTTTGGGATTTCGCGTGGCGCACCCATATGTAGTGGTAGTATAATCAGGGAAAAGTTTTGGAGGTAATGCAATGTTGAACTTATCGGGTCTCAAATCACGT
>PIVW01001151.1 GCA_003353825.1 Chloroflexota bacterium | reverse complement strand
TTGGGCTGCACATTTACAAAGTCGCATCCAAACAGGCGTTTGGCGCGGTCAATGGCCAGATTCTCCGCAATATCCACGAACTGGCAACCGCCATAGTACCGTCGGCCCGGATAGCCCTCAGCATACTTGTTGGTCATGACCGAGCCCTGGGCTTCCATAACAGCTCGCGAGACAATATTTTCTGAGGCAATCAACTCGATCTCATGTTGCTGACGGCCCAACTCCTTGTCTATGGCTTCCGCGATTTCAGGATCAGTCTCGGCGAGAGAGGAATTAAAAAAGCTGGTTATGCGGTCAAAGCCGCCTTGCGTATTGGGTGCAGACATGAGTTCAATATCCTTCGGTAAGCGAACATGTACGATAGGTACGGGCAAATACAACGTCGAGGCGGTTTAGCACATGAGCGCCAGGCGCGCCAAGGCTCGGATCGGCACTCAAGGGCCCAAAATGTCACAGTAGGCGTAATCCCTAATAATTGCGACTTAAGCAGCCCGTTTCAGTTCAAAAGACGTCCACAGGGCATCAAGAGCATTGGCCAGCACGGCCATATCTTGGTCGGAGTGAAAAGGATTGGGGGTTAGCCGCAAACGTTCAGTCCCGACCGGGACGGTCGGATAGTTGATGGGCTGAACATAGATGTCATACTCATTGAGCAGAGCGTCCGTCAGTTCCTTGCACAGGACCGGATTGCCTACCATCACAGGCACAATGTGGCTGGGGTTGTCTATCACGGGCAAACCGCGAGACCGCAGAATCCTTTTCAGTGTTGCGGCACGTTCTTGATGCAGTTTGCGCTCCTCATTGCTTTGCTTGAGATGCCTTATACTGGCAATAGCACCGGCAACAATCACCGGGGCAATGGAAGTGGTGAAAATGAAGCCCGGCGCGAACGACCTCACCACATCGACCATTTTAGCCGATGTTGCGATGTATCCGCCCATCAGGCCGAAGGCCTTGGCGAGCGTGCCCTCTATGATATCGATCTGATCGGACACCCCGTCACGCTGCGAAAC
>PIVW01001150.1 GCA_003353825.1 Chloroflexota bacterium | reverse complement strand
CTCAATATTCCGGGGCACTCGCCGAATGAATTCGGGCTCTGGGGGCGGGGTTCTACGAACCTACGCCGAACGTCCACCTTCGTGGACGGGTTAGTTCCCCCAAGTTATTGAGAAGATACCTTATCTAAGCAGTTAGTTAATCGTGGCGCAAGTAGCTGTGCGGTTCGTAGTAGGCGATTCTCGCCGTGACGGGTGCACAAAAGCGCTAAAGCGCTCACTACAAACTGCCTCCTTACTTATGCCGCTTTGTACCAAAGTTTCTACCACGTCTCAGGCAACGGATATCCCGTAACACCTCAGATCCGATAGAGACCTTTATCGACAATATAGTGGCGCACAGACTCGGGCACCAGGTAGCGCATACTGCCACCGTGCTGGATTTTCCTGCGCAAGTTGTTAGAAGCAATGCTCACACCGGGCATGGGTAGCAAGGTCACTTCCTGGATAATGCCTGGCAGTCTTTGTTCGAGCGGTGTCCAGTCGATCTCGTAACCAGGCCGGGTGGCGGCAGCCAGACGAGCGAGATGACGGATACGGTCGGGGTCACGCCAGTTGGGAAAATCGATGAGCGAATCAAGGCCCATCAGAAACCACAATTCGGCGCCTGAGTCCAAACCCTGGCGCGCGAGGTTTACCATGTCGGCTGTAAAATGGGGTCCCGGCCGCTCCAGATCGATGAGCGAGATGCTGAAATCGGGGTTGTCGGCCAAGGCCATCTCTAGCATGGTTAGCCTGTCTGTAGCTTTGGCGATGACTTGTCGATGTTTGTGGGGGGGGTCTGCCGCCGGTACAAAATAGACATGATCCAGACGCAGTGTATCACGCGCTGTCTCTGCCAATATAAGATGGCCGACATGCACAGGATCAAATGTTCCGCCTAGTAAGCCTACTCGTTTCATTTTTTTAGTCGCGTGGTCGTTTGGTCGCGTGGTCGTTTAGTCGGATGGTCGGGTGGTCGCGTGGTCGTTTAGTCGGGTGGTCGGGTGGTCGGGTGGTCGCGTGGTCGGGTGGTC
>PIVW01000499.1 GCA_003353825.1 Chloroflexota bacterium | reverse complement strand
AAAAATCCCTTTCAGTGTGCCTGTCAGTTCCATTTGTCACCTCTATTCCTTATTTTTTGTTGATTCAGGGTTAATCTTAACATATTTTTGGGAGGTTTTAAATCTCGGGTTTACCTAAGCCAACGGAATCGGTTCGTGGCACTGGATCTGGCCGGGGATGAAGCGAATTGGCCGGGCGATCTCTTTGTCGAGCATTTCAGGCGAGCTAGGGACGCCGGCTGGGCGATCACCGTTCATGCAGGTGAGGCAGCCGGTCCGGAAAGCGTGTGGCAAGCGCTACGTGATTTAGGGGCGACGCGCATTGGTCATGCCGTGCGCGCTGGAGAAGATCCGGCGCTTCTCGACCACATGGCAGAGCACCAGATCGGTATCGAGGCCAATCTCACCAGCAATGTCCAAACCAGTACCGTGCTCGACTATCTCTCCCACCCCTTGAAAGACTGGATGGATCGGGGTCTATTGGCGACCATCAACAGTGATGATCCCGGCATAAGTGCCATTGATTTGCCCCATGAATTTGATGTTGCCGCTCTCGCCGCCGGGCTTGACCCCGAACAGATTAGGCAGGCCCAGGCCAACGCCCTGGAAATAGCATTTTTATCTGCAGATGAGAAAGCGACTCTGGTTAGAGATTAGGGCGCGATTCAGAATAAGCGTCTCACATCTCTTCTTGCACGCTGTAGCGGTAGCGTTTGCGAGCATCCAACATAGCTCGCCTTAATAGCTCGTGCACTTCTTGAGGGTTTAGCACATTGTTCAAGACGGTTTCGGGCAGGGAGGGATCAGCACTGTAGAGGATGATATCGCCTACATTCAGCACCCGCTCGCCAATCGATTGTTTTTGATCCAAATCCTGGATGCGGATGAGTTCGATATCATCTCTATCTTTGCTCAGTAGCCCGCGGTGAATGCGCACACGCTGTGTGGTGATCTGATAAAAGGTGACGATTGATAGAAAGGGGCGCCCTTGCCAGAGAATGGTTTCCTCGTCAGGTAGCTCGGGCAGCGCAGCGCCGGCGCTGTGGCGGGCGGCCAACCCTGCTTCTTCTAACGACTCATCAACTGCTACTAACACGCCATCGGCAATGGAATCGACCAATGTTTCCAATTGGTCTTGCGGGATGGCCGATACAGAGACACCGCTCTGGGCAATGGATTGCCAGATGCGGGCAGAGACTTTGGACCTCGTTTCCTTGACCGTCATGGGATCGCTCCTGGTGTGAGGTTCTTAGGTGATCGGGAACGAAGATTCAATAACGCCGGGAACTTACGCCGACCAGTACGCAAAAGTTTCGGGTATAAATAAAATCTCGTTCCTGCGCTTACTGTACTCCGGCTTCGACCAGCGCGGTTTCTATAGCATCGACAAAAGCGGCAACGGGTTGGGCGCCTGATAGCTCCTGACCGTTGATAAAGAAGGTTGGTGTAGAACTGACGCCTCGAGCGCGTCCCTCAGCCACGATATCATTCACCGTGCGTCGCTGACTGCCGCTATCGAGACAGTCGTTGAATTGGCCCGTATCCAGGCCTACAGCACTGGCCATCGACTTCAGATTTTCGTTGGTAAACACCCCGGATGCTTCGCCGCCTTGATTAGCAAACATGGTATCATGCAGCGGCCAGAACATATCTTGCTCCGCTGCGCAAAGGGCTGCTTGTGAGGCGTCCATGGAAGCGCCCCTCTGGACGAGGGCAAAAGGCCGATACTCGTAGCGCACATTGGGGTTATTTGCATAGCGCTCGATAAGCTGTGGCATGGTATCCAGGGCGTGGCGACCACAGAATCCACATTGGAAATCACTGTAGTCTACTATCGTTACTGCAGCACCTTCAGGGCCACCCCACGCCAATCCATCGGCATTGGCTGGTTGCTCGGTACGGACTTCTTCGATAGTGATGGGGTCTGGGCGTGTGGCCCAGACTACCAGGGCTAACGCTGCAATCACTGCGACGACGATCACAACGATGCCGATGACCCGTCGTTGTTGGCGCTGTTTTGCCTTTTGGCGACGCGCTTCCTGACGTGAGGCACGAGAACCGGACTGTTTAGATTGAGATGTTTTTTTGGTCATAGTGAGATGTTCATATTCTGGATTTGGTGTGTGCGGTTGGGTGGACCCTATTGTACACAAGCATTGTATAGTTACCAATAATCGCTAACGATGATACACCTAAAACTGTGGAGATGCAGCCAGGATCAAAGCGCCATTATTGCCTAGTACCACGCTACCCGTTATGATTTTACGACCGTTCCCAGGCTGCGCTGAGAAAATCAGGTCCTGTTGTGGCAGGCCGCAGGTGCGATTCGCTTGCGACAAGGTTGAACTTGCCATCTGCAACGTGCCACACATATCGACAACTTTTTGTCGATAATTTTGTGTAAGCGCCTAGAGTGTGTTTCAAATTCAGTCGTAACAATTCTCTATCCATCCAGAGGTGACAGCATGACCAAGATCGCGATTATTTCTGACAGCCATGACAATATTTGGAATCTGGACAAAGCACTTGAACAAGTACGTGATTCTGATGCTCGGGCGCTGCTACATTGTGGGGATCTGTGCGCTCCCTTCATCGTCAAACAACTGGCCGATGGTTTTGGCGGCCCCATCCACCTGATCTTCGGAAACAACGATGGTGATGGGCGTTTAATCCAAGTGGTCGGCTCGAATTTCCCTAATGTCAGGCACCACGGTATATATGCCGAGCTAGAAGTTTCCGGGCGCAACATCGCCATGATCCATTACCCAGAACCAGCCCTGCGTATCGCTCAATCGGGTCAGTTCGACCTGGTTTGCTACGGCCATGATCACACGCAACACCACCAGATTCTTGGCTCGACCCACTTCGTGAATCCGGGTGAAATTATGGGCAAGGATCATGAGCCAACCTGGGGATTATACGACGCTGAAAACCACACATTCGAGTCGTTCATGGTCAAATGAGCGAAGATCAACCTTCTACCCAATTACGAATGGTGTGGCCCGAGTCTCTCCTAAATCCTCCTCCCGCTGTTCAACTGCCTTGCGGATACGCACTTCGCACCTTTCATCCCCAACCAACGACTGCTCCCCCGCCATCCGGCAGTATCGAGGTATCTGAAGCAACCTGACACCAAACGCCATCTACTACTTTGTATACAGCGACTGATCTCAGTTTCCTTTCAAACGCTTCTCCCGCACTGGTTAGGCCACGCGCGCGCACGATATACAGTACCAGTCAAATTGACAACCCCAAACCGCCCCTGATAAAATAACAATCGTCTGACGATTGCCCTCTGACTACCCGCCGGAGAAAACGGCTATGATGCAGGTGCAACGCCCAAAACCGATAGCCAATCAGGTCACCGAGATCCTGACCGACCGCATCCGCACGCAGCAGTACGAGCCGGGAATCCGTTTGCCGTCGGAAGATGATCTGGCCAAGGAATTGCGAGTCAGCCGGGCCACCGTTCGCAGCGCTCTGGCGCGTATGGCCGGCGAAGGGCTGGTAGTGCGCAGGCAGGGGGACGGAACCTACGTGAATGAGAATATCGTCGAAGTGCCCACGCGTATGGGGGGTATGTGGGATTTTCTGCGTCTGATCGAGCAGAGCGGCTGCACAGCTTCAACCACTTTGCTATCCAAAAAGAACCGACTCGCGTCCGTTGTCGAAGCGAACGCCTTGAACATTCTTGTCGATAGCACCGTCCTGGCCCTGCGTCGTCTCTTTTGTGCGGACGGTAAACCAGTGATCCTGGCTGAGAGTGTGATCCCGTTTGACTTGATCTTACAACCGCTGGCGCCAGAAGATGGTAAGCTGCCGATCAAAGACCTCATTAGCCAGAACTGCGACCAAACCATCGCCTATGCCATCGTCGATATCCACGCCGAATTGCCGAACGAAGCCATCCGCCATCTCATGCAGTTCAATGGCGGTGCCCCCCTTCTGCGCTTGGAACAAGTCTTTTTCAACCGCAACAATCTGCCACTCCTTTTCAGCGTCAGCAACTATAATGATTCCATCCTGGGTATGCGGCTTGTGCATACTTGGGGGTAGGCACGTGTTGCGTGTTGCGTGTTGCGTGTTGCGTGTTGCGTGTTGCGTGTTGCGTGTTGCGTGTTGCGTGTTGCGTGTTGCGTGTTGCGTGTTGCGTTTAGTACTCCG
>PIVW01001149.1 GCA_003353825.1 Chloroflexota bacterium | reverse complement strand
CGGAGCATCGTTTTTTGGCAGTAGCGGCCTGGCAGCGTGCAAATGGTCCCTACGTGCCAAAAGATATTGGCTAACGGCCCGGGCCGTTAACGAACGCGCTACCGGGCATAAAAAAACTATGACCATTCGTGCCTACAAACCCATACAGCGACGTCTGGAGGCCCTACGAAGCCCTCATATGCATGTCGAGAGCATCGGCAATATCGAGCCCTATCCTGTCTACCTGGTCCACAGGAGAGGGCATCGCGATCACCTCCCAGCGATTCTGTTGACCGCCGGCGTCCACGGTAACGAGCCTTCGGGCGTTGAGGCCACACTACGATTCCTGGAAAGCGATCAGAATCATCTGCGACAGCGCTTCCGGTTCTGTGTGCTGCCCTGTATCAACCCGGTGGGCTATGTCCATGATACACGTGAGAACGGCCAGGGCATCGATATCAACCGCGCCTTCGAGGAAGATGACATACCTGAAGTCCAGTTGGTCAAAAGGGGGCTTGGTGACAGGCAGTTCCTCTGTGGGATGGATTTCCATGAGGATTGGGAGGCCACCGGCTTCTATCTCTATGAAGGTCGTCACGAGGGCCCGCATCTGGGGGAGGACATCGTCAAGCGGCTTAGCGCTATTGGTCCTATGGAACCCGATGATGACGAGCGGGATGAGGATGATCCACCACAATCTCCTGGAGTCTATCCCGTGGCAACGTCCTGGGGTACCCAGGGACTCACCTCGTACACCTACGCCTTCCATGCGGCGCATACTCTGATCAGCGAGGTACCCACAAGTTGGGAGTTCGAGCGGCGTGTATCCGTCCACCTGGCGCTGCTCGATACCGTGTTAACGCACTATCTGGGCATCGTTGACAGGTAGAGAGTCCAACGCTATCATGACCTCATCAAAGGGAAATATTATGAGATGGTTCAAGGGAATATACGACAGCGGTTTGTGGCTTTGTGGCGTTCTAATTTGCCTGGTGATGACGGTTTCGGTGAGCGCCAAGGACGCGCAAAATTGGCCC
>PIVW01000498.1 GCA_003353825.1 Chloroflexota bacterium | reverse complement strand
GATCATTGGCTGCGAAGATGGCGGTGAGGTCAGGGCATTGTTCGAACAAGACCTGCGCCAACCGTTCACCACTGGCAGAAGACCAGGTGCCTTCTACCCAGCACGACAATAGTAGGTCATGTCCGAACGCCTGCATTGCCTGCGACCAGCCTCGTTTCCTCTCACGCGCTTCCCACCAAGACTGCGGCCCTGCGATGTGGCCGACATAAATGTGGCCGAGAGAGAGTAGGTGCTCGGTAGCCATGCAACCGCCCGAGTAATTGTCAATACTGATGCTGGGCCAACCGCTTCGTTCTTCCATTGTCAGGAAAACGATGGGTACTGGAAATGAGTCCCACCGTTCTTCGAATCCCTCCCTGTTATCTCCCACCTCCTGCACAGCCCAGATAATACCGTCCACCTGACGGGCCAAAAGATCGTCAACAATGTTTTCGACATCGCAATGGTCGAAATCAGGTAATTCCTTGAGCAGCAAGGTATAGTCCATTGCTTCGGCCTGGGTTGTAATACCGTTCAGGGTTCGAGAGGGGCCTGTGTAGGCGAGGCCTGCCGTCACTACGCCGAGGGTATGGCTGCGCTGGCTGATCAGACTCCGTGCCAGCGCATTGGGCCGGTATCCGAGGTCGGCAATGACACCTAACACGCGTTGTCGCGTATCGGGCGCTACATCAGGCCTTTCGTTGATAACACGTGACACGGTTTGGGTGCTGACACCCGCTTCCCTGGCAACCTGCTTGATTGTGACACGCTTCTGACCTGCTGTCGTAGTCATAGGCCTCTTCTGCTGAATCAAGAGATGTTATCGTTCCCGTTATCGTTCACGTGTATGATAGCATACGGAGGTGTGGGTGGCAAGGTGATACGGTGACATGGTGACATGGTGTCAGGGTGTCAGGGTGACAGGGTGTCAGGGTGTCAGGGTGTCATGGTGTCATGGTGTCAGGGTGACATGGTGTCAGGGTGTCAGGGTGTCAGGGTGACATGGTGACATGGTGACATGGTGACATGGTGACATGGTGTCAGGGTGTCAGGGTGTCAGGGTGTCAGGGTGTCGTGGTGTCAGGGTGTCGTGGTGTCAGGGTGTCGTGGTGTCAGGGTGTCAGGGTGTCAGGGTAGGTTGAGCGTTGATTGTTTTACTTATCTGGTTTTGAAATGAGGAACAATCTATATGCAGTCGCTAATGTCCAAGCTAGGGCAGACCCTGAGATAGCCTTTCGTGTTATAATGCAGATCCGAACAACAGTGAAATAGGTTGATAGAAGGTATGCTGTTGCAGATAGAGGACTGCCAGCCCTCAACCCTATCCTGCTTAATTGCTTGCCCCGATAGTGTAGTCGAGTCCGCCCAAGTCACGTTTATGAACAACGAAATCGTCTTAAAAAAAACACCCTTCCTGTTTTTCAAACGCCTGGTCGTCATCGAGTTTGTTTTTGCCTTGTTGCCCATCGTAGCGGTACTGCTACCAGATGTGCAAGAGGGCTATGAAGGGACATCTGTAGCAAGCGCCGTTTCCTTTGATCTGCTTATCACCTTGATCATCACCATTCTGCAGATCGCCATAATCGTCGTTTCCTTTACGACCTGGTATCTCCCGTTTTATCGCCTGACACGTCAAGTCATCAGCTATCACCGTGGGGGTTTATATGAGGAACGCCGTCTGATGCACCTGACCTCAGTGGGAGAGATCGAGATAAGGCAAGGCCCCCTCGCCGGTCGATTCAACTATGGTTCTTTGGTATTGCACACTATAGAAGGCAACAAAACAGTGGAGATCAAGGATATTGCCAATCCCGGGAATCATGCCGATCAGATTCGGACACTGGTGAAGGAGGCGGTACCACGTCAGGCATTGCCCAAACCCAACAACATACAAGGTCTGATTACAGAAGGAGAAAACCAATTCGTCGAGTACAAATCGAGCCTGATGTGGGATTATCGACAGCAAAAAGTGAACAAAAACTTGTACGAACCTGTCATGAAGAATGTGGCCGGATTCATGAATGCGCGTGGAGGTACCGTTTTGATCGGGATCGATGACGAGGGTGGGGTGTTGGGCTTGGAGCCAGATTTCAAGTCGATGAAAAAGGGTGATGCCGATGGTTTCGAAAATGTCTTCAATATGGCCTTCAACAGCATGGTCGGAGTGGAATACCGCCAATTTGTGGATGTCGCTTTTCCGGTGATTGAGGAGAAAGCCATCTGCATGGTATTCGTGCGCCCTGCAGACCGCCCGGCCTTTCTGCTCCATAAAGGGACCGAGAAGTTCTTTGTACGAGCAGGAAACGCCAGTCAGCCCCTCAGCATTCGTAAGGCAACGGAGTATATTCAATCCCATTTTGTGGAGGGATAGTAAGACGATAGGGCAAAGGAGCCTGAAATGACACGCACAGTACACGCCCCACGTGGCACGGAATTGACCTGCAAAAACTGGTTGATCGAAGCGGCTTACCGCATGATCCAACATAATCTCGAAGCAGATGTGGCGGGGGAACCGGACAAGCTTATCGTTTACGGAGGACGGGGAAAGGCTGCTCGGAGTTGGGAAGCATTCGATGCTATCTTGCAGAGCCTCAGAGATTTGGAACCAGATGAGACGCTGTTAGTACAGTCCGGCAAAGCGGTGGCTGTGTTCAAGAGCCATGAAGACGCCCCACGCGTGCTGATCGCCAACTCTAACCTGGTGCCTAAGTGGGCGACCTGGGAGCATTTTGACGAGTTGGATGCCAAGGGGTTGATGATGTATGGGCAAATGACGGCAGGCTCCTGGATCTACATCGGTTCGCAAGGAATACTGCAGGGCACTTACGAGACCCTGGCCTCACTGGCAACGCAGCAGGGATGGCCGTCGCTCAGTGGGAAATTTGTGCTCACGGCAGGGCTAGGCGAAATGGGGGGCGCCCAACCCCTGGCCGTGACCATGAACGAGGGGGTGGCGCTGGTGGTGGAAATCGATCCTCACCGCGCCCAACGCCGTCTGGAAACCGCCTATATCGACGAAGTGACAGATGATCTGGAAGATGCGATGACGCGGGTCGAAGCTGCCCTGGCCGAGGAGCGCCCCTTATCGGTGGGTTTAATCGGCAACGCCGCTGATGTGCTGCCCGAACTGATTGCGCGCGGCGTCCGCCCAGATGTGGTCACCGACCAGACCAGTGCGCACGACCCGCTGTACTATCTCCCCACCGGTATCTCTTTCGAGGATGCCCTGGCCTTGCGGGAGCAGGATCCGCAGTCGTTCAAGGTTCGGGCTATGGCGGCGATGGCAGGCCATGTCGAAGCCATGCTCGCATTTCAGAGGCAAGGCGCCATTGTCTTCGATTACGGCAACAACTTGCGACAAATGGCCTATGATTTCGGTGTCGAACAAGCCTTTGATTATCCTGGTTTCGTGCCTGCCTATATCCGGCCTTTGTTCTGTGAGGGCAAAGGTCCTTTCCGCTGGGTGGCCTTGTCCGGCGACCCCAACGACATCTACCGCACAGATCAGGCGATACTCGAACTATTCCCTGAAAACGAACATCTGGTGCGCTGGATCCACATGGCTCAGGCACAGGTCAAATTCCAGGGATTACCCTCTCGCATCTGTTGGCTGGGATACGGCGAGCGCGCCCGAGCAGGCTTGGCTTTCAACGATCTGGTGGCGCGAGGTGAGGTAAGTGCGCCGATTGCCATCGGTCGGGATCACCTGGATGCTGGATCGGTTGCCAGCCCCAACCGTGAGACCGAGAGCATGCTAGATGGTTCCGATGCCGTCAGTGATTGGCCGATCCTCAATGCCCTGATCAACGCTGTGGGGGGCGCCACCTGGGTCAGTTTCCACCATGGCGGTGGTGTGGGCATGGGCTATAGCCAGCACGCCGGTATGGTCATTGTCGCCGATGGTACTGAGGCCGCAGCACGCCGTTTGCAACGCGTACTCACGACTGATCCGGGTATGGGCGTTGTTCGCCATGCCGATGCCGGGTATCCTCGGGCCGTCGAGTTCGCACAGAGGACCGGCATCAAAATTCCTATGCTTTAAATGGAGTTCAACGGTAAGGCACTGGGGTCGTTGAATGGGATTTGGTGAGACAAACAAATAGACATAATATTCCTCAAGATTACATCAAGCATATTCAGGAGGAAAGGAAATGTCTTTAACTACAATCCGCTGTCC
>PIVW01000058.1 GCA_003353825.1 Chloroflexota bacterium | reverse complement strand
TACAATAATTCGGCTCCATGCTCCACGAAAAGGTCTCACTTTCTCACTATGCTGCATGACGTAATCAATGAGAGTGAACTTGAATAACACAATGAGAACTCACGTTCTGACCACTCCTTACCAGAGTGTTTCATGACGAACCGAAGTGCCTCCAATCTGATGTCTCTGGCGGACGACTCTCAACCTATGTAACACTCTTCCTCCTCTAACTTAATGACATTGACTCTTTAATCTTCAATCATCTCTTTAGCTTATCTTGTTTATGTAAAGTCGGAATTCTGGCAAATTAAACCGTGCCGACTTACTCAATGAGGGGGTAACGCCGGCAGATAAGATAAAGGGTTGACGCGCTCGCCATTTTTGCGCACTTCAAAATGAACATGTGGTCCGGTTGAACGTCCCGTAGATCCTACTACACCGATTGCCTGCCCTCGCCCCACGCGTTGCCCCACCTGCACCAAAGGTCCTTTGAGATGGCTATACAGCGTTTGTAAACCGTTTCCGTGGTTGAGAATCACAGAATAGCCGTAACCGGTGAAGAGCCAGCCGGCGCGAGAAACACTGCCATCTGCAGCAGCATAGACGGGCGAGCCATAGGGTGTGGCGATATCGAGCGCCCTGTGGCCCGAACCATAACCTTGGCTAAGCCAACCGCGTAAAGGCCAGGCAAAAGTCGATGCGGCTGACTTGGCAGGAGGGGCGATGTTGAGTTCTAGATAACCACCTGGAATGATCAGTTCCTCGCCCACTTTTGCGCTGCCATCATCGAAGCCATTGGGCCCGTAGCCGACGATCACGTTGACCTCCACATTCCATTTTTTGGCGATAGATTCAAGCGTATCGCCTTGCACGATGGTGTAAATGGCTCCGATAAATGGGAGGATACGCACTTGCTGGTCGATCCTGAGCACGTCGGGATTACGTCTCAGTTCGGGGTTGCTGTAGCGCAGGGTATCGATGTCCAGATCGAATCGTGCAGCAATCGTCCATAAAGAATCACCTGACTTCACGACATAGGTGATGATGTTGCGGCGCTGATACTGGCGTTCCTGACCTAATGCCCGGCACCAAGATAGTTCGGCGCCGCCCGACCCCGCGCATGGATCGGCCAACACAAGCAAGGGAACCAGCATCCCAATAAAAATCGCGCCGGTAAATGCGACAAAAAAGATATGGATTCTCGAAGACTTTGGGGAAAACATGGGCCGATATTAACACGATCTGAAATATTCAGACAAGCCCAACCATCCGTAGATCTATTCTGGCAGGCGAGGAACACGCGCCAGAATGGCACTAATCACCTCGTAGTTGATGGTGCCCAGACGAGCGGCGACGTCGTCAGCGCTAATCGATTCATCACCCTGACGTCCAATCAAAACGACTTCATCGCCGGAGCGCACGCCCGGTATAAGGCTGACATCGATGGCCGCCTGATCCATGCTGACACGCCCGACCAGGGGCGCACGCCGCCCCCGAACCAGGACATGCCCCCAGTGCTGCGGTGCACGACGAAATCCATCAGCGTAGCCCACCGGGATCACAGCAATGGTTTGCCGGCCCTCAGTGCGGTAGCTAAGTCCGTAACCGATGGGGCTGTCAGGTTGTAATGTCTTTACCTGGGCGATGGTTGTCTTCCAGGTCAATGCCGGCCGGTACCCTGATGGTAGTCGTACGCCAGGTCCGGGCGCTAAACCGTAGAGACCGATACCAAGACGGACAGCATCATAATGGGCATCAGGACGGGTGAGCACGGTGGCGGTGTTGGCAACATGTACCAGGGGCGGGCGCAGATGCAGATGCTCGATTTGGGACAATAAGGTCCGAAACCGCACGAGCTGATAGTCGGTGTGGGGATCATCAGGTTCGTCGGCCATGGCCATATGTGAAAACAGGCCCACTACATCGACGTGGGAAAGTGTTTGCAGATACCCCAAAAAATCAGGGACCTCTGCCGGAAACAGGCCCAGGCGCCCCATGCCCGTATCGACTTTGACATGCACTTTGGCCCTTCGTCCCAAGGCCATTGCCGCCTGATTCAAGGCGTCGGCCACATCCCGCTCGTAGACCGTGAGTTGTACATCCAATTCAATCGAAGATCGAACCTGCCAGGGAGGTGTGTAGCCCAAGACCAGAATCGGGGCCAAAATGCCAAGGCGGCGTAGTATCTGTGCCTCCGGTTGGCAGGCAACTGCGAGCATATCTGCGCCGGCCTGCATAACGATCCGGGCTACGGTCGGCGCACCATGGCCATATGCATCGGCCTTGAGAACGGCGATCAGTTTTGTGGAGGATTGCAGACGGGCGCGGGTGGCCCGCACATTATCGGCCAGGGCCAGTGTATCGATCTCCACCCAGGTAGGTCGCTGACTGTTGCGCAGTCGTAAGCTCAACCAGGCGGGGTTCTGCCTGACAAGCAGTTGGGAAGCGCGATCCGGTTCGGACATAAGGAGGGCCGTTATGCGCTCCAGACGGGCTTCCCGACTCCCTTTGAGCAAGACCACCGTTCCCGGTTTCAATAAAGGTAAGGCCAGGTCGGCAGCGGCATTGGCCGTATCGGCATAGGCTATTCGATCAAGGCTCAAACCAGATGTGCGGGCGCTGCCGGCCAGGGCTCTAGCTTGCTGGCCTACCACGATAAGATAATCTACCGCCTCGGCGACGGCTGGTCCCAATGTTTGCAGATGTGTGTCTGCCGCTGGTCCCAGATCGCTGTGTTCTCCTAAGATGGCAAGGCGTTGGCGGGCGGGATAATCTGCCAGAGTACGCAGAGCAGCACCCGTGGCGGTGGGGCTGGCACTGTAGGTATCGTCGAGCAGAATGCTACCGTCGATGCCTGGAATGGGACACAAGCGCCCGGGTAAGGGCTGAAACGTTTGCACGCCATTCACTATCTCCTCGACCGGCACGCCGAGCAGGAGGACGATACTCACGGCCGTTCGTATCGGCACAAGGTTGTGCTCACCGAGCAGGTTTGAGTGCAGGTGGATGGGCATGTGAGACCGGCTGGTTTGGTTGGCTGGGGTCAGACCTGCCATTACCGCCATTGCTGTCCCACGCAATCGCGTTATCGCCTCTTGGTTAACGTTTAGCAACATGCTGTGCTTCATGCGGGCGCTCGACCCTGTGGCGGTTGAGTGAAGCTGGATGGGCGTGTTTAGCTGGCTGCTATGAGTGAGTACGGTGCGGGTCTCAACATGAGTCAAAGGCTCTTGCAAGGGATCATCGGCGTTGACAATGGCGAACCCATGTAACGGAAGCGCCTTTACAATCGCCGATTTCTCTTCGACGATAGCTTCTAAACTTTCGAACGTACCGATGTGGGCGTCGTGAATCACGGTGATGGCAGCGATGGTGGGCCTTACAATCGCCGTAAGATCTGCGATCTCGCCATGCGCATCTGTGCCAAGCTCGATGACAGCCAGGTGATGGTGGGGTTCGAGTGTTCCTAACGCTAAAGGGACGCCCAAGCGATCGTTATAGCTCTCACGGCTACGGAAGACCCGACCAGGGTAACTGCGTTCGAGCAGATCGGAAGTCAGTTCCTTGGCAGTGGTCTTGCCGCTGGATCCGGTGATGGCGATGACCAACGGCTGGTAGCGGCGTAAGATATATCCGGCCCAGGCGCGCAAGGCGTCGCCCGAATCCGGCGCCAACAATGTGAGCACCGCAGGATGGTCGGGGATGAGATGCTGGCAGATCACACCTGTGCAACCTTTGGCAACGGCGTCTGCAATGAAATCGTGGCCATCGCCCGAAGGTGTGCGCAGGGCCACGAAGAGTTGCCCAGCTGCGGCCAGACGCGAATCGTGGCAGAAATCACTCCAGGATCGCACATTCTGCGGACCGTGTATCTGCCCACCAGTCGCCGTTACAAGATCTGAAAGCTGAATGGCCATGGATAACGATTGAGGCTCTTTTGTGTTGCGTGTTGCGTGTTGCGTGTTGCGTGTTGCGCGTTTGTCAAGTTAATGTGGTTGCCTAACCTGATATGCTGGAGACCTCAAGATCTCTTACATTGTCTCGCGCTCGATCTCGGACAGATAGTTGACACAAGCCACATCCAAAGGATCCTCACCCAACGGCGTCTCAAACCAGGCATGTAAGATCTCTTTGGCAAGGGGTTCGCTAGTCAGGCGCAAACTCAGCGCCAACACATTCGCCCGATTCCATAAACGGGCGCCTCGAGCCGTTTCGGCATCGACACAGAGCGCAGCACGAATGCCCGGTGTCTTGTTTGCAGCTATCACCACACCGGTGCCTGTCCAACAGCAGACGATGCCTTCGTCAGCGCGACCACCGCGGATATCTTTGGCTATGTCGTGGGCGAGGCGGGGCCACAAATTTCGTTCATCCTCGTCCTGACCATCGCTACGAATCGGGCCATATCGTGTTACATCATGACCTCGTGAAGTGAGTTCCTTGATGATGAAATCGGTCACATGATTACGCTCGTCAGCGCCAAATGAGATTCGCATTGTTGACTCCGTTGTATATTTGCGGTAGTGGTTCGTAGCAAGCGCTTTAGCGCTGCCGGCGGGTTTTACAGCGCTAAAGCGCTTACTACGAGCCTGGGTCACTGAATGACAATGAGTTCTACTTGGTTGGCCACTGTGTCGAAGAGCACGCACCGGGGTTGGTTGCCATCCCGTGGCGAACCCACGGAGCCGACACCCACCAGCGTGCGCGAGCCGGAAGGCAAGTCTACATGATTGCCTGACAGCCGCAGCAGGCGGTTATCGCTGCTGAATCGCTGTACGATTTGCACATGCGTGTGGCCGTGAAAGGCGATAAGTCGACCCTGTTCCTCCAGGGCGGCGAAAGCGGACCAAATGGCGTTCTCGTCGAGCAGCAAACTTGGGAAAAGTTGCATCCAGCCAGGGCGGTGTTGCGTCATGTATCGCCGTGTGGATTGTAGGTCGACGCACTCAGCTGGAAAGGCGGGGGTCGCATGTGCGGCTATCCAGTCTGTGCTGGTAATCTGGGCAGGCCAGGCCGCGATCTCTGCCTGGTGATGTTGGGGGATTCCAGGGAAGGTACTGACCTCCCAATTGCCAAAACAGTGCCGGATCGGAAGGCCATGCAGCAGACGTAGAGATTCGACGCCCAGATCGCCCAGTTGCAGGTAAGCCTGAACATCACGAGTTTGCAAGTAGGTCAGGGCGCGTTCGAGATCGCCTGTGTTGCTATGGACGTCTGAAAAAACGGCGATGAGCGGCATGGTGGGTGGTGCATCGTTCCTAAAGAGAGAAGCATTCTGCTTCAACCCCAGTGTATTCCAAGTGGCAGAACCTGAGCAAGATAGTCTGTCCCATAACTTGAGTTAGACACTGCTCCAGGTTATCATATCCGCATCTCTAACCCATACGCCTATCAGGAGAAAACCATGAGCGATCCCATTTATAAACAGATCAAGATCACGGGCACTTCCAGTGTCAGCAGTGATGAGGCCGTTCAAAATGCCCTTGCCCGCGCCGATAAAACTGTCCGCCACATGCACTGGTTTGAAGTGGTCGAGACCCGAGGAGCCATCGGCGGCGAAGGCACCGTAAAGCAATGGCAAGTGACAATCGAGATAGGTTTTTCACTTGACGATGGTGATTGACTCGGCTACACAACAGCCGCCATTCCACAACTCTAATCACGCCCCCTACCCTGCAATGACCGGGCAATGACTGCGCATTTTCATGTTAAGCGGATTTTTCTGTAAATTCATCGCAATCTTAGCCAAAAATCACGTCAGATTATGATTGTGATCATACAACCCTGCGGATTTTTTGTGTACACTGAGTAACGAAGTATCGTGAACATCATCACATCCACCACACAATCGCACCATTTGAACAACTTCGGGACCTATTATGACTAACCTGACTGGCATGCGATCAATTGATCGCAAAGAGCGACTCTTGATCCCGCGGGAGTCCGTTCCGCAACAAGACCCCAAAGAACGTATCGGAAATTTCTTCGAGGTTTACGAAGGATACGATGCGGAGACAGCTATCATCGAAGCGACCCGTTGCCTGCAATGCCCGGAGCCGCAACCTTGTACTCTGGGCTGTCCGGTGCACAACGACATCCCAAGAGCGCTCTGGCATATCGCTCAAGGTGATTTCTTCGAAGCTTATCGAGCGTTTCGGCAAACGACAACCTTGTCTGAAATATGTGGGCGGGTGTGTCCACAAGAGAAATTATGCCAGGGCGTATGCGTCGTAGGCGCGCATGACGAGGACCCGGTTTACATCGGCAAGCTCGAGGCTTTTGTAGCCGACTATGTGCGAGAAAACGGGGGCATGAACCTCGTCCCCGATCATCCTAGCGGCCGGACGGTTGCTATTGTTGGTTCCGGCCCCGCCGGGCTACACGCGGCCGAAATCCTGGCCTTGCACGGACATGAGGTAGATGTCTATGAAGCCTGGCCCAAACCCGGCGGACTCCTGATTTACGGCATTCCTGGATTCAAATTAGAGAAAGACAAAGTCGATGCACTGATCGATCGGCTAGAAACGGTTGGTGTTCGCTTTATTTGTAACACGCGCATCAACGATGATGGACAACCCAGCGTTAGCAACCTCTATGAAAATTACGATGCCGTGATGTTGGCTATTGGCTCGGGTATCCCCTCGACTATGGGCACTGAAGGCGAGGATCTACCCGGCATTTGGCAATCTATCGACTTTCTGGTAGCGACCAACCTTCCCTTGTCTGATCTGCCGGAAAGTGCGCCGATTCCTTTCGTAGAAGGCAAGAATGTGGTCGTCATCGGTGGTGGCGACACCGGCACAGATTGTGTGCGTTCTGCCAAACGTGCGCATGCTGCCACTGTCACTTTAAGCTATCGACGCACCGAGGCAGAGATGCCAGGTCGGGCCGAAGATCGTAAATTTGCCCGCGAGGAGGGTATCCTGTACGAGTTTTTGACCCAGCCCATCCGTTTTATTGCCGGCGCAGATGGTCGTGTAACCAAAATAGAAATGCGCCGTATGAAACTGGGGGAGCCCGACTCATCAGGACGCCGTCGCCCGGTACCTATCGAGGGCTCGGAGTTCATCATGGAGGCCGACCTGGTGGTGTTGGCTCTGGGCTTCTGGCCTGATGACAAATTTACCAAAAAGGTCGAAGGATTAGACACCCAGAAATGGGGGGAGATCAAAGTTGATCCCATGACGGGGATGACCTCTCAAGCAGGAATTTGGGCAGCCGGAGATGCCGTTAATGGCGCCGATCTGGTAGTGACTGCCATGTCTAGTGCCAGAAGGGCAGCCGAGTCTATGGATATGTACCTCGATGTCCTGACTGAAGAGTATAGGCAAATGGGCATAGGCGGCCCCGTAGTTCAACGCCGTTCTAACAGCCAAAAACCCATGTAATCACGACACGTTCTTGAATACGACGGCGGCAGGGTCCTCATGGGATCCTGTCGCTTTTTCTTGCACAAGCTTGTCTTGCAGGCGACCGCATTGCGCAGTATGATTTGCCCCTGTATCAACGCCCCAATTCATCGACACTCGATACCCAGATAGCGTATGCCCGTTGAAATCGACGAAATGACCATCGAACACTTTGACACCCTCCTGGCTCTGTGGCGAGCATCAGAGGGCATAGGCTTGAGTTCTACTGATAGCCATGAACGTATTTCTGCATACTTAAATCGCAATCCCGGACTCAGTCTGATCGCGCTTGACAACAACGAACTTGTGGGGGCGATCCTCTGCGGCCATGATGGAAGAAGGGGTTACATACACCATCTGGCGGTGGCCGAAACTCATCGCCATCAAGGCATCGGAACGACTTTAGTGGCCCTGGTCTTGTTAGAGCTTGAGAAAGTGGGCATCGATAAATGTCATCTTTTTGTCATTGCCGAGAATGCTCCGGCCCTTGCGTTTTGGCGGAGTATTGGCTGGCAGGAACGTGTCGAACTCAAAATGTTGTCACGCTTCATCGGGGAATAGTGCGTGGTGCGTGGTGCGTGGTGCGTGGTGCGTGGTGCGTGGTGCGTGGTGCGATTTTAGATATGCAACATGTAAAGCGCAATACAGCTTTTGATCTGGCTGTCGTTTATCAGTATCGCTTTCCGCTATGTCGCACGGGCTTGGGTAGGGCCCGGCGTAGGTGTTAGAATGGTTGCCAGCCGAACGGATGCCCGCCGAACGCTCAAAGTACCCGGCACGTATTCTGCGGTATGCGGTTAGCTTGAATGTTCTGATGAAATACCGGAAAACTTTTGCTCAGGCACTTCACTCCTTGTGATTCCCATGCTCGACCAACATGATAATCCCCTGACGACCGAGGATGACAATGACAGCAGTAAATGGACTGGAAGTTATATCAGTCTGGGTATTCTCATCGGCATGACGCTGGGCATGCTATTAGGTATGCTGTTCAATAAAATCCCCGCCATGCTGGCAGTGGGTTTAATCGCAGGTATCGGTATTGGTGCTGCGATAGGCTTTATCACAAAACAAAATTCTAGTCGCGCCACTGACACCGCACAAGACAACTCCAATGCAGCGGATGCGTAGCATCAGCCGCTGCCTCTATTCTTAAGTTGGCCAACGCAACACGCAACACGTTGCATAGTTAAGCCATGACGGTCTCACGATATATATAAGCCTCCTAAACACAGGATCCAAACATGAATCGACAACGATGTGCCTGGGCAGCTAGTGACCGGCGCTATATTGCATACCATGACCAAGAATGGGGTGTTCCCCAGCACGATGATCATATCTTGTTCGAATTTCTGGTATTGGAGGGGGCTCAGGCGGGACTGAGCTGGTCGACGATCTTGTATAAACGGGACAACTACCGCCTGGCGTTCGATGATTTTGATCCACTCAAAGTAGCAAGTTATGACGAAGCCAAAATCACAGAGTTGCTCGGCAACGCCGGGATCGTACGGAACAAGCTTAAGATAGGTGCAGCAATCAATAACGCCCAACGGTTTCTGGACGTGCAACAGGCATTCGGCAGCTTTGACGCTTACATCTGGGGCTTTGTCGATGGTCGAGTACAGCAAAACACCTGGACCGATTTATCTGATATCCCTGCCCAGACGCCCTTATCTCAGGCCATGAGCAAAAACCTCAAGAAACGGGGATTCCGTTTTGTAGGGCCGACCATCTGTTATGCATTTATGCAGGCCGTGGGCATGGTGAACGATCATGTCATAGCCTGTTTCAGACATCGCGAACTGGGCGAATAGTAACCCCAGAGATCTGAATACCGAAAACTTGGAGACCTGGCAGATTACGCTATGGCAGTCCCAAAGACAACAGATCCCGGTCTACCGTTCAACCGGTCTACAGATTTAGTGGTCTACAGATTTCTGGTTTTGAACACACGGTAAACCACGTATGCAGCTATCCATTAGCGGCCAATTTACAAATCACGAGTTACGAGAGGCGATCGCATTGAATTGGCGCACCTTACGACGCCTCTCAGCCATCGGTGTCATCACCATCGCTAGCGTCATGCTGCTGGGTCTGTTATCGAGTGATGACCTTTCCAGCGGATTCTCTTCCTCTATCCCCTTGCTCGTTCTCGGCCTCTTGATCTCTTACCCTTTCTACCTGCCCCATTTCCAGGCCGCAAGAATGGGAGACAGCGCCATCATCCAGCACCCCATTAGCGGCACGATCGATGAACAGGCGCTAATCTGGTCGGTAGCTGATTCTGACATGGAGCTGACCTGGCAGGCTTTGCAAAATCACAAGCGCACAGAGACGATGATACTTCTCTATCAAAGGGATGGTGCTTTCACGCCATTCCCAAGGATGTTATTCGGCAACGACGCAGATTGGCAGGCTTTTCAGACTTATGTCATAACTAACACCCCTCCCCGTGATGACCTCAAGGCACGTGTGGCTATCATCGTAGCCTCGCTTCTGGCAGTTGCCATGATCTCGTTCGCGCTTTACAGCACCTTTTTCATCTGACACCCAATCTGGATACATTATGAGCAAAAAACCAACAGGCGGAACCCAGACATCCAGCTTCGGTTCCAAGGGGCGCGTCAGCCACGATGCCAGTCATTTCTACGCCAGCCGCATGTATCAATACCAACCGGATGCCGATGGCAAGAGCCACCACGTAGAAAACGCGATTGCACCTGTCGTGCTGGATACAATCATCAGGGGAGATAGCCGAGAGATGTCGGCCCTACCTGACAGCAGTGTTCACTCTCTGGTCACATTACCACCTTACAATGCCCGCAAAACCTACGACGAAGACCTGACCCTGGATGAATACCTCGACATGATGCGTGCTGTATTTCGTGAGACTTACCGAGTATTGGTGCCTGGTGGGCGAGCTTGTGTAAATGTTGCGAACCTGGGGCGGAAACCTTATATTCCCCTGAGCAGTTTCATCAACCAGATAATGCTGGAGGAGGGGTACCTCATGCGGGGTGAATTCATCTGGGACAAAGGCTCCAGCGCCGGAAGATCGACGGCCTGGGGTAGTTGGCGCTCGGCCAGTAATCCCACGATTCGCGATGTGCATGAGTACATTCTCGTTTTCTCGAAGGGCTTGTTCCGGCGTGAGCACAATGGTCGGAAACCCACCATTGGTCGAGATGAGTTTCTCGAAACTACGAAGAGCGTTTGGTCATTTCCCACCGAATCTGCCAAACGTGTTGGCCACCCTGCCCCCTTTCCGGTAGAACTGCCGAGACGCCTGATCGAGCTGTATGCCTTCGCGGGGGATGTCGTCCTCGACCCTTTTATGGGTAGCGGTTCGACGGCAGTGGCGGCCCAGAGGTGTAACAGACACTTTATCGGCTATGAAATTGACCCTGATTATGTGGCCCTGGCCTGTGAACGAATTACCAACGATCGAGAGCAGGGGGTAGTGGGGTGACCCTTTTATAGTCTTCCAGAAAAAGATTTTGAATCCGCAGGCGTATTTACCAGCGGAAAGTCTGGCAAAAAGTCAAAATTATTATCTGAACATCTATAGGTGCTTGCGGGGGTGGCAGGGTGGCAGGGTGACAGGGTGGCAGGGTGTTTATTTCGTAACCAAGTCGTTTTTACCAGACTTCGCTGGAATAATCGTAGTTTCTTGCTCTGTCACAAATTCTTCGCTGCAGGCTGAACTCAAGCATACGAATTGATAAAGTAGTCGGCGTAGTAGGCACTCCAGTTGACCTCAGATGCAACCTTGGGCTGTTCGCGGCTCAAGAACACCATGTCGTACACCAGTTCACTCTTCGTGAATTCCCTAGCTAGCAAAACGGACAGCCGGGTTATGAGAAAGTCGGCATACCACAAAGGCCACTCGGGATCGTAACCGTCTGTCTCGATATACGCTTCGTGATGTGCACGGCCTGTCTCGAAAAACAGCTTTGCTAGTACTTCAGCAGTATCTTCCATTTATAGTGTCAGCTCGCAAATGATATCCTGCGGTGATTCAAACAAACAGATTTACCACAAACCCACGCAGGATTTCGATTAGAACTATAGCAATAATCGGCGATAAATCAAGGCCACCTGTAGCGGGTAAATACCGTCGGATCGGAGCAAGGATAGGCTCAGTTATCTGATAGAGCAACTGCACCAGTGGGTGATAAGGATCGATTTTCACCCAACTAATCAGCACTCGAATCAGTATGGCTATAGATAGGATTCTGAACAAAAGATCGATAAAGGTAATTAAAAATGTCATGGCTAGCTCAATTGCTCGGTTAGTTGTGCCTCGGAGGTGTCACCCAATTCTACAGATCGTCGGTAAGCTGCAAAAACAGCCTTAGAGATAATGGTGCGGAATCCACCTTTATCCAACTCATAGATGGCGGAAGCGGATGTGCCTCCTGGTGATGTTACCATGTTGCGCAAAGTAGCGGGGTGGCGGTTGAGTTCACGTACGACAGCAATTGATCCCTCGATGGTCTGCAGCACCAGTTCTTCGGCTATATGCCGTGAGAATCCCATATGCACCCCGGCATCGATCAGGGATTCGACGAACATAAAGATATAGGCCGGGCCGGTGCCGCTCAAAGCCGTGGCCATATCCAAATAGTGCTCATCTTCCATCCAGATCTCTTTGCCTAAGGCCTGCAAGATGCTTTGCGCCTGTACGCGTTGTTGTTCTGTTACATGGGGCGTACTGGTCCAAACCGTCATACCAACGCCAAACTGCCCCGGTGTGTTGGGCATCGAGCGCACAATCGAGGCGTGTCGCAATCCTTTGGTCATCATGCTAATACGGGCGCCGGCGATGATCGATAGCACCAGAGCGCTTGGATCCAAATCCAGATTGATCTCGTTCATCACTTTTGGCAAAACCTGTGGTTTGATGCTCAAAATCAGGATATCCGCTTCATGGGTGGCGGCGCGGTTGTCCGTCGTCGTGCGGATTCCGTAACGCTCTACCAGGAATTCACCTCGATCCAACCGTGGATCAGCAGCAAGAATGTGCTGTGGCTCGACCAATTCCTGTACGAGAATGCCTTTGATCATGGCTTCTGCCATGTTTCCTGCACCAATAAATGTGACTATGTTTTGCTCAAACATGTTGCTTAAAATCCTTGCAATGAATAGATAAAAATGATGTCTTAAAAACGAGCATCAAATAGAACGCAGATGACGCAGTGATAACGCTGATTTTCGCTGATCCTGCACGTCGGTAATTTGCCATGGTTTGTTCTGGTTTGTCCAGACTAGGACAATCAAGCACGAGCACCGAAGATGGCTGATCCCACACGGACACAGGTCGCACCCTCTTCGATGGCAACTTCGAAGTCATGGCTCATACCGATGCTAAGTTGAGACCAGTCATAGTCAGGATAGACTGCGGCGAGGTCGTCGCGCAAATTACGCAATGCAATAAAATAAGGGCGGACGACTGCGGGATCAGGATCGTACGGCGGGATTGTCATCAAGCCATGAGAACTCAGATTCGTTAGGGCCAGCAGTTCTGGAAGGGTATCAAGCAAGCTGTCTGGGCTGAAACCATGTTTGCTCGCTTCGCCGGAGATGTTGATCTCGAACAATATATCAATAACACGACCCTCTAATCGTGCCAATTCATTGATCTTACGGGCGATTTTGAGCCGATCGATGCTGTGGATGAGGACGGGTCTGACGTCAACTGCGATCTTGGCTTTGCGGCTTTGTATTGGGCCGATGAGGTGCAAACGCGCTGGAAGTTGGGTCGCCGTAGCCTCTTCAACAGATTTACGGTGCGCTTCTTCCGGCCGGTTTTCGCCGAAATCGCTGTGGCCGGCCGCCAACGCCGCATCGATGTAGCTGCGAGGATGTGTCTTAGTGACCGCTACGAGTTTAACCTCATTTGGGTCGCGCCCGGCGCCTTCTGCTGCGTGAACGATCCGGGCTTTTATTTGAGCTAAATTCTCAGAAATGGGTGGGAGCATGGTGGCTTAGGGTGTATTGAGCATGATAAAGGCGGCGAAGCGGCCTGATTTCCCGCCATCACCACGATGTGAGAAAAAGATATGGCGATGGCAGGATGTGCAAAGTTCGGCCACTTCGACCGAGCCTACACCGGCATCTTCCAGTTGTGTGGCGTTGGCGGTCCAGAGATCCAGATGAACACCACCCTCGTTAGAGGGGCGCGATAGCAACTGCTCAGGTTGCCTTTGGCTGCGCTCGATAGCTGACACTACTTCGGCGCCCACCTCGTAACAGCAGGGGCCAATGGCCGGACCAACAGCAGCCACTAAATCGGCGGGATCAGAACCGAACTGGGAATGCATCGCCTGCACCGTGGATTCAGCGCAACGGGCCACCGTACCTCGCCATCCAGCATGGGCGATGCCACAGGCGTGTTTGACCGGATCGAACATCAATATCGGCGTGCAATCAGCATAGCGCTGCGTAAGGGGCAATAGCGGGGTCGCCGTAATCATGGCATCCGCCCGCCCTGGGACATCCCCCATTGGCTCGGCGCCGGCCACCAACACCTCGTTGCCATGCACCTGGTGGGTTGTCGCAAGATCGTCGCGCGCTATGCCGAACTGTAGGGTCCAGTGCCGGTAATTGGCCTCGACGTTAGCATTGTCGTCGCCAACCGCCCAACCCAGATTGAGGGAATCCCAAGGAGGGGGGCTAACACCACCATGCCGGGTAAACACAGCATGCTGTAGTTCTGGATACGAATCCAGGTTCTCGAAGCTGTAGTAGGGCACAGAACGGCGGTTGTGATAGATCATAAATGCTGAGTACAGAACGAGGCTAACCTGGCCAGAATAAATTAAGATTCGAAGCCATTGGGATGTGTGGTATGCCATTGCCAGTCGGTCTCGACGATCTCGCGCAGGCCGTAACGTGGTTCCCAGCCAAGTACTTCACGAGCGCGGGTGTTATCAGCCCAGATAGCAATAGCATCACCCGGCCGCCGGGGGCCAATCTCGATTTCAAAATCCTGGCCCGAGAACTCGCGCACCAGGTTCACGATCTCCATATTGCTGGATCCTTTGCCGGTTCCCAGGTTGAAGGCCATGCTATTGCCGCCGTTCCACAGATAGTCGAGTGCAGCGATGTGAGCGCTGGCCAGATCGTTGACATGAACGTAGTCGCGGATGTTCGTGCCGTCAGCTGTAGGATAATCATCGCCGTGGATGTAAAAGTGTGGACGTTGGCCCAGCACATACTCAATTAGACTGGGGATGATGCGAGCTGAGGGTTTGTAGTCATCTCCGATTCGGCCGTCAAAGCTGGATCCGGAAGCATTAAAATAGCGCAGGGAGGTGAATTTCAACCCCTTGAGTTGATCATACCACGCCATCACTTCTTCTGCCATGTGTTTGGAGGCACCGTAGACACTTTCGGGCTTGAGTGTCTCCTCCTCAGTGACCGGTACGATTTCGGGCGTGCCGTAGACCGCACAGGTCGATGAGAAGACCAGGTGTTTGACCCCAGCCACTGTCATTGCGTCGAGTAGATTGACACAGCCCTGGATATTGTTCTGAAAATACTTCCCCGGCTGTTCCATCGATTCAGCGACTTCGATATAGGCGGCGAAATGGATTACACCTGAGATATCAGGATGTGCCCGGAAAACATCAGCAATTGCGGCGGGATCGAGCAGATCGCCGACAATGACGGGAGCATTCTGTACAGATTGGCGATGGCCTTTGAGCAGGTTATCAAAGATGATGACTTCATAGTTTTGGCGTTGCAGTTCACGAACGGTGTGGCTACCGATGTAGCCGCAACCGCCGGTAACTAAGACTTTTTTGGACAATCTTCCACCTCATTTAGAGACGTTATTAACCGCAGAGGGCGTAAAGGACGCAGAGTTTTATCATAAATCAAGTACCGTGCGCTTGATGCCATACTTAAGTTTCAAAACGTTGAAATTCATAAGCAGTCCTAACTTGCAATCGGTCAGCTTAGGGCAGAGAATTCAATAACTTGCGGAACTCTACCGCCATTTCAGGGAGCAATTCGGCAAGTTATTCTGTCCTAAGCCCTTAAGGTAGCTAAGAAGTTGCGCCTGGTGGATTTTTTCCAAAGACTGCACTGCTTTCAATTCAACGACTACGCGTTCAGCAACCACGAGATCAGCACGAAAACCACAATCTACATAGACATCCTTGTAGATGACAGGCACTGCCTTCTGTCTTTCGAAAGGAATACCACGCGAATTCAACTCGAATGCCAAGCACTCCTCATATGCCGACTCCAATAGCCCGGGACCTAATTCACGATGCACATCGATAGCGGCACCGATAATCTCGCTAGACAGCTGGTTCTCATTCATGATGCTTCTTCAAAAAATCGGGTAGAACGAGTTTTCTCCGCGCTCTTGGCGATCTCTGCGGTTCGATTTAACAGGTAGATCGAGGTTTCTCTGCGCCCTTTGCGATCTCTGCGGTTCGATTTAAGTTACAGCAAGGAAATGGGGTGTTTTGTTGGCTGCGTGATAGACGCAGGTCTTGATTGGGGAATGCCATCTGTGAAACGAAAAGCCCAGTCTTCGTCACAAACCTGGCAAGTGAGACAGCCAGCGCTATCGGGCGGACAGCTTGGGCCGATCTGCGAACGCTCGGCCAGACGCCATTCGTAATTAAAAAAGGTATCACTGACGCCGCTCTCGACAATGTACCAGGGTGGTGTACTCGACCGATCGTATTCACCCAAAAAGGTTTCTCGCTCCAAACCCAGTTCAGACATCGTGGCCCAAAAATCACGGACTGTGAGCCGGGGTATTTGCAAAAGCACTTGGGCAAGGCGACGATCACCTCGTGCCAATACTCCCTGAACCTCTGCCCAAGCCGGCGAGTCGGAACGCACAGCGATCTTCTCTCGCCCAAGTTGCCGCTGAATAAAGGTCTGGCGTTTCTTGAGCGTCTTGGCGTCGGCCATCGCCATCCACTGGAAGGGTGTGTGCGCTTTGGGTACGAAGGGCGTGGCATTCATGGCAATGCGCCGTTTGAATAAGCGCCGGGCTTTGCGCACGAACGCAACCAACTCCTCTATATCTTCTTGTGTCTCGGTGGGATGGCCGACCATAAAGTAAAATTTGATCTGGGGGAAATCGAGCGACGCCGCCAGTTCCACCGCTTGTAGCAACTGCGCTTCGGTCTGAGTTTTGCTGATAACATCGCGCAGGCGTCGAGAACCGGCCTCGGGGGCGATGGTCAGGGTCTGGGCGCCGCCGGCGCGCATGGCTTTGACAAGGGGTACGGAGATGGGATCGACGCGCATGGATGAGACGCTGATCTCAGCGCCCATCTCGAACAATGCCGTCGCCAGATCATCGACTTGGGTGTGGTCAGAGACGGCGGCGGAGATCAGGCCCACACGCTTGTTTTGTTGCAAGCCTTTCTCGGCCCAATGCAGCAACTGCGCCAAGGGTTGTTCTCTGGGCGGGCGATAGACGTAGCCGGCCAGACAGAAACGGCAGCCCCGCCCGCAACCGCGGGCGATCTCCATGAGATGCATGCCCTTGAATTCTGTGTCAGGCGTGTAGAGACTGCTAACCGGCGCGTATTTCTCAAGTTCTCGCACCCATAAACGCTCGATGCGATGAAGCGCGGCGGGTTCGGCGCCGTTGGCTTGGCCTTGCTCGGACATGGATGGGACCAGAGCAGGCACGTAGAGGCCAGGCATGTGGTCGAGTGCAGCCAGCAGGTCGGGTCTGGGAGCATCGATGGCCTGGCGGAATAGTTCGACCAGATCGTCGATCACTTCCTCGCCTTCACCAATGACAATGGCATCGAAAAAGGGCGCCATAGGTTCGGGATTCATGGTGATGCCCGGGCCACCGGCGATGAGCAGCGGCCAGGTTTCGTCCCTATCCTCGGCCAGTGGTGGTACCCCGGCCTGTTTCAGCATATCCACCACATTGAAATAGTCCATCTCGTAGGATATGGTAAAAGCCCACACGCCTGCATCGGCCACATACTTGCCCGATTCCAGAGTGAGCAGAGGACGCCCCGCCTGTGCTCCCCCTTTATCCCAAAACACGCGCTCGCAGACCACATCGGCGTGCTGGTTGAAACGCCGGTAGAGGATCTGCAAAGCCAACGAACTCATACCCACGTAATAGCTATTGGGGAAGGCCAGGACAATAGGCAGCCGCCCGCCCCACTCTTTGTGAATGGCGCCGGTTTCTTTGGCTAACAGTGCTTGTTGTTGGGAGCGGATGTTCCAGGTCATTCCTTATCGACCAGCCCCATAACCAACACGCGCTTCAGATCGGCGAGTTTGTGTTCGCAAAGGAATCGCCTCTTGCAGTACCTCATCACGTATCAATGGATGTAAAGCCTTTTCTGTAACCACGTCTACCTCAACACCCAACAACGCCTCCAGATCTTGAATTAGGGCGATGCGATCTAAAAGGCTGCGGTTTGGGGCAAAGCTGACAAGCAGATCGAGATCGCTATCGGCGGTTGCATCACCATGAATCGTCGAGCCAAATACGCATACACTCTCCGCCCCATGCAGTTCGGTGGTTCTCTGGGATTTCGCGTGGTGCGGATTTTTACCGCCCTTTATCTGGGCGTCTGACATCGCTAACCACGAGATGTAGTGGCGCCATCGGCCGAGATTCGTGTTCGTCACGCAAAATC
>PIVW01001148.1 GCA_003353825.1 Chloroflexota bacterium | reverse complement strand
GGGGGCGCAGCTGGGATTGCGATCAGCCCATGGTCAATTTTATAGACCATTTTGCTTTTGCCTTATACTGCACACCATCATTTTTTGATGATTTCGTGCAGTGCGCGCCGTGTATGCGAGTAGTGAAAAATACAGTGTTGGGTGAAAAAACGTAAGAACAGGATGGTGGGTTGGCGGTGGGGAATCAAGGAGGGCAGGGTGTGGGTGGGGTGGGGTGAAGTGGAAGGATAAAGTGATAGTGAGTAGGTGCCCAAGAGTGACCGGTGTCTACACCGCCTGGTGGTCCAGCTGCGACACTCCCGTCTTGAAGGCCTCTATGGTAGGGACGACGACGAGGGATGCAGGTAGGGCGTTCCATTGGACGATGGTTCTTGGGTAGTAGCTCAGGCGGTAGTAGTCGGTGCGGGTGGCGATCTGGCGGAAACTGTAGTCGTGACTGTGTCGTGAGTGCCGTGTGACGGGTTGCAGGTACTGGGTAGCTGGGATGGCGACGATGTTGTGGACGATCCTGTACATCATGCACAGTCTGGCATCAGCCCGGCGTTGTTGGAGAGTCCGCCATTGGAGCTCACGGAGCATAGATGTTACGCTCGACGTGTTGTGATACCTTCGCAGTGTCCATCTAGCAGCTCGGCGTTGGACCATTTCGATTTTCTTCGAGTCCTGGGCAGTGTGAGGATCCCAAACCGTGGATGAATATTCCAGTTTAGGTCGCACAAGTGTCTTATAGGCAGTTTCCTTGATTTTGGTGTTGTTCGTCTTAAGGTTGCGCTTAAGGAACCCGAGAGTTTTGTTTGCCTTGCTGGTTATATCGCTGATGTGCTTAGTCCAGCGAAGGTTGGCCTGGATGGTAACTCCAAGGTACTTTATGGAGTTGTCAACCTTAAGCAGTTGCCCATGTAGCTTGTAGGGGAAGGTCGTTGGTTTTTCCTTCCGAGTGAACCTGACAATGGAGCATTTGTCAGGATGGAACTCCATTTGCCAGTCACTCTCCCATCGTTCCAGCTTCTCGATGTCTCGC
>PIVW01001147.1 GCA_003353825.1 Chloroflexota bacterium | reverse complement strand
TGGTATCGCGGTTGGATGTTTGGAGAAGCCCACGGACACCCACATAGGAAAGCACATCTTCATTAAAGACAAAGGTGACTATTACGAAATCACTGACGGAGCACCTCAGATTAATAAGTCCTGAGTACAGTCGTGTGTACGAATAGGCCTAGAGCACTTCTCTGAAAAGTGGGAACCGGTTTTCAGATAAGAAGTGCGGCAAAACAACAAGATAGCGCGCGGTTTTGATTCAATCAAAACCGGTTACGCTCTAGCTAGCCCGATGGACCTGTCACGTTTTCGTGCCGCTCCGGTTGTTCATTTATACGGCCTTTTTTTCGAAAGCCAAGGGGCTTTTCCAACCGAGGGCTGAGTGTTTTCGGCGGGCGGACGTTGGTTGTTTATCGCGCTCACGGCAGTTTTTGCTTGCGCAAAAACGCCTACGCGGGTGCGGGCTCTCGCCCGGCGGCCGTCGGCCTTGCCTCAGACGCTTCGCGTCCTCGGAGTATGAGGATACCTCTAGCCTTTGGCTCTTTGGCTGGCGGAAGACCGTTGAGGGCTCAACGAAATGCACCGGTCTGCAAAACAGATGCCCATACCGGCAGGTATGCCTTTTGCTCTTAGGATGGAGGAAGACCGTTGAGGGATCAACACTGTACACCACTATGCAAAACAGATGCCCATGCCGGCAGGCATCGGCAGGTATTAGATCTTCTGGTTATACTCGCCTACCGAGCCATACTCGCTAAGATGCATATCGATATTTTTGAACATGGCTCTCATCTGTTCTTCAGACGTTGGGCTTTCGCAGACAATAACCAGCTCTGGCTTGTTGGATGACGCGCGGACAAGACCCCAGGTGCCATCCTGAAGCACAATTCGGATGCCGTTGAACGTAATGAGTTCACAGATCAGTTGACCGGCGATCCTTTCGCCGCGCGATTTTATCTTCTGATAGTGACGTCTTACTTGATCAACCACACCGTATTTCAGATCATCGGCGCAGTATGGCGACATGGTAGGCGTGCTCCAGGTACGCGGC
>PIVW01001146.1 GCA_003353825.1 Chloroflexota bacterium | reverse complement strand
TGTTGCAGGTCAAATTGCAACGACCCGCCTCGCGACTTGGGCTATATATGAAATATCAATATGAGTGCAAGGATGAGCCATTTGCAGTGTCGAGCGGTTTGGGAGAGGCCTAACATGATCAGGATGCTGCCGTAGATACGTATCCATCGCCACTTGTATGTCCCAATTGGCTTCCTGCAGATATCGCAGCGATGGCTTGGGCTCCGCCTCTACGAAATCCATAAACGTGATCAATTTCGAGCGATGTTCACTGCTCAAGGCAGCCACATCGATGCCATCCACCGCAGACAACGACGCGTCCACTGCTGAGTTGATGGCCTCGATGGTACTCATTTGCTGATGGCCCTGGCCCTGGCCACCAACACCAGCGTCACCACCACCACCTGCGGCCACTACATCGTGGTCACTGTTGTCAGAGGCGTCCATATCCATATCCTGTTCATCCATCTCTTGCAATCCGCCATTGATAGCCATCAAATCCTCCTCATCGTCGTCGTCCAACGTATCAGGGCGTGGCGCCAAACACGCATTGCATTGCATGGCATGTCCTACATTCTCTAACGTGCACTTTTCACACTGCCAGCCCTTCGACACTGAGGTCGAGGATCGCTTCGCGTGGTTCTGTGGATTGATTTGTGTGTATTATATAGTTAGTATTTAACCGCAAATTCGCAATAACACAGTGTGCTTTTAACTGATTTCTGCTTTTTGATGGGAGTTATTGTGGCTGTCGCGGTGTCGGCGGCGGCTTTTGAGGGCCCATTGTGGTGGATTTCCTGCTTGGACTTGGTTTGGCTGCTTTTGGGCGATCGCGATTCTTCAGTATGTAGTTCGGAGTCGGATTGGGAGGAGTTATCGTCGTCGCTAGTGTCCATTTGGTTTTTTTGTTCCTCGAATTCCTTTTTCGATTCGGCTGTGATAATATGCAATTTTTCATTGGTATCGATGCGTTTGTGTTGCTTCGATTTGACTCGGTACCATTCTCCAGTTTCGGTATCGACGTAATATGGTTTGCCATTTT
>PIVW01001145.1 GCA_003353825.1 Chloroflexota bacterium | reverse complement strand
TTCTGACCACTCCTTCCCAGAGTGTTTCATGACGAACCGAAGTGCCTCCAATCTGATGTCTCTGGCGGACGACTCTCAACCTATGTAACACTCTTCCTCCTCTAACTTAATGACATTGAATGGTCAATGGTCAATGGGAGGGTGCAATAAGGAGCGAATTTGCACTGACAATAGTGGCGCCTGTGGCGCAGCAACATCCACAATTTTACGTCGATACGATTGTGCTAAGCGCCTAAATGGCCTGCATTTCCTCTACGTGGTGCGTGGCGACAAGTTACAATAATTATTTTAATCGAATTTTCAGTCTAAAGTGGAGGGTTGTGTGGTCATTGAAATACCTGCCTTCGCTCACGCTGGCTGCGGTTGAAGCCCCAACTGATGGCGATGGGTAGCAGGGAACTGAGTCCCAGAACCATGGCCAGACCTATGCCCAACAGGCCGATCGTCTGCACATTGGGTTCTGCGAGCAGGTAACCGGCCGTAGCCAGGGCGGTACCAAGGATGACGCTGATCAAAGCCAGGATGCCGGCAATCAGTGCGATTCGCCTGGCCCGCTTTAGTGATGAGCGGCGGACACCACTGGTTCGGCCGCTCTGGCCATGGATGAGCACCGGCCGGGGGATATCGTCATCGTCTAGATAATAGGTCGAGTAAACAGGTAACAGCAGTTGGGTCCAGTGTCGGTCGCTATAGCTGGGCCGCCATTTGAATTCACGGATTTTGTCGCCGCCTGCGGCCTCACGACATTCGCGCACGCCATTTTGCTGGAATCCGGGCACCGCATCAGGCCAGGCATCCTCGGTTGAGCGATTGGGCAGCGTCACCAGCGCCTCTTTGAGCACGCCCTGATTGAAGGGTTTTGCCAGATTGATCTTGAAATGTCCCAATGCCCGGCCGATCTGAGGGTCTTCATCCAGAGCCGGCGCCGCAACATTGTGATAGCTGCGCTGTAAGCTGCCCATCCGCGGCTCCCAACGTACCTTGGTCTCGGTGACCTGCTTGGTCTGCCAGTTGCGGCGTGTG
>PIVW01001144.1 GCA_003353825.1 Chloroflexota bacterium | reverse complement strand
AAGGAGTCACTCCAAGAGGCGCCGTCATTGGCCCCTGCCGACTTGCCGGCATCCACATAAATGGTTCTGGGAACGTAGCTGAGCACACTCACGCTGTTATCATCCGGGACCGGATCGCCATATACCGCCGAAACTGAGGCAGTGTTGGTGAAAGTGAAGGTCGGATAAACCTCAGGTATAACCTGACCGGAGAGAGTTATGATACCACCTGCCTGCGGCTCGAGATCTTCAATTTCCCAGATATAACTGGGCGGAGCGCCGATCTGGGTCACTGCCGCTCCCTCTGATGTTATTTCACTGATCACCACCTCAGGCGGGATCAAATCCGAGAGTTGGATGCCTGTGACTGTGTCAGTATCATGATAATTGTGGAAATGCAGAGAATAGCTAATAGCAGCGCCGGGCGCAACAGCGCCAGGCGTAACCACCTTGCCGATCGTGAGTCCGAAAGCCTCGTGCGCCCCCATGTCGACGGCGCCTCCAACGATTCGTGGTTGGCCAACGCTATCGGTGGTGATGTAACCTGGTATCCAGTCATTGTTGCCGGCGTCAATAGCGGGAGAACCGGCTTGAAGGCGAAGATCTCCGTAGTCGTTGTCTTCCAGTGTGCTCCAGTCGCCGTCACCGGAGTCAGGCAGACGAACAAAGCGCGGATCGGTACAGGTGGCATTTCCCGAACACCTACCTTGCACCAGGCTATCGGATATTGCTATATAACCGTAGTCTACGTCTATAACAGACCCGACATGACCCCAGAAGATACTGTTGCGAATAGTCGTGATGCCATCATTATATATATATATGCCGACGCCGTCGCCGCCTGCCGAATTAGCCGCGAAGGTGACGTTGGTGAGGGTTGCACGTTCTCTGTTGTACATGCCGCCGCCGTCATCGCCTGCTGAATTAGCCGCGAAGGTGACGTTGGTGAGGGTTGGATTGCCATTACTGGAGTTGTACATGCCGCCGCCGTCATAGACTGCCGAATTAGCCGTGAAGGTGATGTTTGTGAGGGTTGGACTGCTAT
>PIVW01001143.1 GCA_003353825.1 Chloroflexota bacterium | reverse complement strand
CCTCAGGTACACTAGCAGGGGATTTCGGGTGGTGGTCTCCTCCATCTCTCTCCCCTCTGGCCGATGATGCTCTGTACGCTGGCACTCTGGGTCTCTGCGTTAGAGAATAGGTGAGGACAGTTGATAGTTGATAGTTGATAGTTGACAGTTGGAGTTTCGGTCGGAGGTGGGGGGAAAAGGAAAAGAGGGTAATTGAGAAATGAGTAAAACAGATCAGCAGGTCCAACTGGACCAATTAGAACAATTGTATAAGCAAGGGTTGCTTTCCGAAGCAAACTATCACATCGCTCTGACCGGCTTGGGTGTGGACCCGGCCACTGTTTTTGACCAGCAGCAGCAACGAGTCGATACTCAATACAACATTGCCGGAGATTACCACGCTGGCCCCCTTCCCGCTCCGGCCATAGACCCAGCTACGGCTCTGGGTCGTTACCTGCATCACGTCATTGAGACCAATCGTCGTTTGCAACTGCAAGGTATCCGTTCGGCTGGACAGTTGGTTAGTATCGACTTGGAACAGGTCTATATCACTTTGACTGCTACCGAGCGGCGGGCTGTGGCTGCTGAAGAAGTTTGGTTGGATGAGATGGCCCAATTAGCCCCTGGTGAAGCCGAGCGTATAACTCGTTGGGGGGCTGATCGCCCGCGAGAGACAGTCACTCAGGTGAAGGTCAGGGTTCAAGAGGCTCTGGCTGCTCATTCTCGGTTGGTGGTGTTGGGTGATCCCGGTTGCGGTAAAACTACGCTGCTTTGTTATCTGGCCCTGACCTACGCTCGCGACTTGGCTGGGGAGACTGGCTTGGTGCAGCAGAGGCTGGGGCTGGCCGAGCTTCTGCTGCCTATCCTGTTGCCCCTGCGAGAATTTGCGCGTTATCTGGCCTCCCACCACGCCGACCCTAGCCTGGATGGTCCCAAGCTGCTGCTGGATTACCTGCGTACCTACTTTGTTAATCAGGATATCCCTCTGCCCAAGCGTTTCTTTGCCGAGCGGCTGCAACAGGGCGAGTGTATGGTGCTGCTGGATG
>PIVW01001142.1 GCA_003353825.1 Chloroflexota bacterium | reverse complement strand
CGCAGCCTGAGCCCTCGATGCCTCTGGATAGTGTTTTTCGACCCGGTTTGGCCTTGTCAGGCCTGGAAATCGGCCTTTTCATGCAATACAGGCCTGTTTTTACGCCTTTTCTCTGACGTCAGGCCTGTATTTTCGTGTTTTCTCTGACCGCGGGCCTGCAATTTCTGACCCGTGGAAGGAGATTTCTTGATGGGCGTAGCGGGCGCATTGGAGGCGTATTTGACCTGAGACAGGCTGAAGACAGGGAGCTAGATGACGAGGAAACCCGTACCAATAGTGGGTGAGCTTACGTGAACGGACCTTTTGATGAAGTAACAGCTGATTTGAGAGCGGGAATATGGGGAGCGGGCGTATTCCGGCGTATTTCGACCAGTGTATGTGAACCGCTTCAACCCGTACCAATAGTGGCCCGCCGGAGCACGAGGGTTAGCAGATCCGTTAATCCTGATTAACAGATTTGGTAACTATCGAGGAAAACCGCACCGATCGTGAGGGATATTGGGGAGCCTTGAAGCGGTCCTGCCCCGTCCTGATGCCCTGATGCCGTGGTGATGCTCAGCAGCAGCAACACAGTAGAACAGCCCCTATACATACACAGGGAAAAAGAATAAGGATAATGCATACATAGGGAACAGACAGAATATTTGATGAGGGCCATGAGCAATGAGATAAGCAGATAGAAGCGATGGGCCGCAATATCAGGAAACCCGTACCAATAGTGAGTGAGCTAAGCAAGAGGGTGAGGCGAGGTTTCCAGGATATAGGGGGAGATGGGCCGATATGCCGCAATCGCTCAGCACAGAACCTGGGAAGCAGAACGGGAAGAGGGGAAGCAGAGGGAGAATCGGGAGAATTGCAGAGAGAGTCCAGCAGTCAACACAGTGAATCCTGCTGAGATAGGGGAGATAGGAGATATGCGCACAGTACGTGCAAGTCCTCGCCGTGTTGTCCAGGGATCTCTGTCATAGCGTGGGGTTGAGCGACCCATTGATATGTGTAGATTCGTGACTCAGCGCACCCCGCCC
>PIVW01001141.1 GCA_003353825.1 Chloroflexota bacterium | reverse complement strand
CTATGCCCCAGACATCGCCCGCAATATTACAATCCCAACCACAAGGCTACCATCAACAGGCGGACGCCCTTCCATGAGGACACCGGAAATGGCGGACGCCTTTGTCTTGTACACATCGTTAGGCGGCACCCTGCGACGTTTCCAGGATATACCTAACGCCCCGAGCACGGCGGGTATATGTTTATGGTTGGCAGAAGACGAAACCTTTTTAGAGCGGTATAGGCGCGCGTGTAAGTCCAGGGCCGCTATAATGGCGGACGATACCATTGATATAGCCGATCAAACGGACAATCCCGGTGTTGCTCGTAACCAGATTACCTCCAGGCAGTGGCTTTGTGCTCGCATGGACCCTGATAACTACAGTGAAAAGAGCCAGTTAGCCGTCAAGGTGTCTCTCCATGAGGATTCCATTAAGGCCCTGGCCGATAAGATGGAGCCTGATACTCCTATTATAGAGGCCGAAGCCTTCGAGCTACTCGATAGTTTAGGCGATAATGGGGGCAATAATGAAGGTTGACCCCTGCGTCAGTGTACAGTTTGATGGTATATGTAATGATAACAAGCCCTTGGATATTTTTTACCAAGTGGTAAAGGTTAACATAATACATATTATCGGACCGTGTAAGCGTGTAGTGAACAGGCCCACAAGGGATGATAAGTGCCTGGCATCCTTACCTATAGCCCCTGCCCTGGCCCGCTCAGCCGTACCTCATGCCATCCCCACCCGATCCCCCGCCTCCTCTCCTTTGACCGGAAACGGTTTTTGCCGGGGTGGGGGTGACGGGGGGGAGGGGGTAGAGCAGCAATCATTATATTATATAGGGTCCCATCTACTCGGGACTCCTAACTCAAAACGCATTGGATGGGTGGCCGAGTGGCCTAAGGCGGCGGTCTTGAAAACCGTTGGGTGTAAAAGCCACGTGGGTTCGAATCCTACCCCATCCGCCATTCCTGTTGAGACTCATGTGGAGAGGTGGCCGAGCGGCTTAAGGCACTCGCCTGCTAAGCGAGAAGGGGCAATGCGCT
>PIVW01001140.1 GCA_003353825.1 Chloroflexota bacterium | reverse complement strand
TCGCCGGTAATCACCTCAATGTTGCCGGCCAGATTGTTTTGCTTGATGTTCTGTTTGCCCAGAATCGAATTGTGCGCGATGATCTCGACCCCGGTAATATGCACCCCGGGCACCCGCGCGGCCAGGCACAGTGAAACCACACCTACGCCAAAGCCGGCTTCAAATGCGGTTTGGCCCGGTTCCATCGGGATCGTTGAGGCTAGAAATACAGCGTCTGTACCGGCGCGATAACCATTTTCGGGCTGCAGAACCTTGATCCGGCCTCCCAGAAATCCATCCTCGGTTAACGATGGCGGCATAATGCCGCGTGGCGTTTCCATAAATGCAGCTTCGCTATGCTGTTTCATCGGCACGTTATCAACCCGGCATCCATCATCAGCGCATTAGCATCCTCAAATCGATCAGCTTCCACCACCAAACGCCTTGGCAGGATTCCGATACTACCCTCCACCAAGCTCATATTGCCATCAAGCACCGTATGTTTAATGCCCGCATCTCGCAATAGCACCCTCGCATACGAGATGAGTACGATGTCATTGCTGTTTAATAATTCTCTCATGGAAAAATATTACCTCCAAACTGGCGGCTCCGCAGATTGTGCGCAAGGGTCCACAAAGACGCATGGACAGCGGGGGTTTCATGTGCTTGATCATGTCATTCTTGGCATGATCTTCACATTAGGTAAGTTTTTGCATAGACCGGGGCCTGTTTGAGTTAATAAGAGGTAGTACGTGGGCGTAGTCATTCCCCTGATTGGCCAAGAGGCCAAACAAGCGAGCATTGAACCTTTACTGGATCTTACATCCGGCGATATGGGCCGGGTGAATGAGGTGATTTTGTCTCACGCATCTTCCTACGTGGATATGATCCCGAAACTGGCCACCCATCTGATCAATTCAGGCGGCAAGAGATTGCGGCCCATGGTGACCATTGCCGCCAGCCGCATGTGCGGCCCCTGCGAAGGCAGGGCTCATGTGTTGCTGGCCGCAGCCGTAGAGTTCATGCACACCGCCACCCTGCTGCATG
>PIVW01001139.1 GCA_003353825.1 Chloroflexota bacterium | reverse complement strand
CCTGCCCCCCGTGCAAGATCGCGTCGGCGATAACGATGGATTCGTCGCGCACTTCGACCGCTGCCAAGAGCATATGCGCGGAGACATCGTAACCCAGGCGCATAGTCGCCCTCACATCATTGGTATCGCGGGGCGCTATGCCAAACTCAGGTAGCGAGATTGGATACTGTTTCACGTTTTCGGGCCAGTCGGACAAGTCGCCGTCTACGGTAATGCCGGAGACGGGATAGGCCAGGGCCACGGCGCCGTTGTGGGCGTGGGTAGAGTGGGGGAGGAGTAATAGGAGTAGGGATATAATCGTGTAGAAAACCGGTTTCATGGAGGGTAACTTCGTCCAAGTAAAGAGCTTACAAACTTACTAGATGCTTTCAAGATACGAAATTCATCTTCATGCCACCAGATCCCAATCTCTCTGCACGCCTATCTGGCGAATCTGGATGCCCCCGCCACGCGCCAACGGGAGATCCAGTCCCTGCAGGAAGCCGCCCAGGAGCATCCACAGGCGGGACTGCACGTGATTATCCTCGACGCCGGTGCTACCCGAGATCTACCCAAAAAGATAGCATTACACGCAGCGTCCAAATGGTTGCTGGGCGGGTGAAGCATCGAAAGCGAGGTCGGCCGACGATTTCCAGATGGCGGGCTAGCTATGGATCTGGGAAGTCTATCCCCAATCTACTCGCAGTTGTTAGCAAACGCTTGTCGTCGGTCCATAGAAGCAAATCGGACAATAATGCCGATGCGAGCAAATGAACATCGACAAAGCCGATACCCTGGCCCATTAGCCGATGTCGATCGACGAAGAAGAGAAACTCGTCAGGGGCAATGGTGGGAGCGCTGGGGAGAGCTTGCAGAAGATCCAGGATTTCGCCTCTGTTTTTGAGATTACCGCAAGCCAATTCTCCGATGATATAGGGATGGCAAGCTACTTCGGTAGCAAAAAGCAGAGTCTCAAGCCGTTGGTTGCCTATGCGCAGATGATCGATCCAGATGGAAGTATCTACGAGGATCACAGCTACGCGGAACT
>PIVW01000057.1 GCA_003353825.1 Chloroflexota bacterium | reverse complement strand
AATATCTATCATGAGCAGATTGTCCTTTGTTTTTCAGATTGAATCTGGTTGTAAAAAACAATTATACAATCTGCTCTGTCTTTCTCATTAGCTCAAATGTTCGGCGAAGGTATTGATAACATTGTCGAAACAACCGGTAAACAGATGAAATGTCGTCCGATGACTGTGCACCTTGTCACCCCCTCACCTTGTCACCCCTAACTCCTCCCACCGACCCCAGCGCCTACGCAACTTGGCTGGCCTATCTCGACGCCAATCGCCTTACCCCCTCGCCCACAAAACCCTGGCGGATACTGATCTGGCCCCCGAACCGCGCGCCCATCTCGCCGCGGCCTACGCCGAAAGCCGCGCCGCCTGGCTGCAACGCAAACACGAAACCCTGTCCCTGCTCGCCATTCTCGCCCAGCCTCCCGCCATCCCTGTCATCCTGCTCAAAGGCATCGCCCTGGCCTTCACCCTCTACCCTGACCCCGCCCTGCGGCCCATGAACGATGTGGATGTACTCATCCCAGATAAGCGCTTACCGGAGGCAGCGAAACGTTTGTTAGCTAAGGGCTACCCTTATGGTTCCAATCTTGAACCAAGTTTTGATTCAGGACCCTCCCATCACCTAGATTTCGTATCTTCGAACTCTGCACCACCTGTTCGTTTTGAACTGCATAGTACGATTGTGCGATTACCAACCGTACATAGACTAGATTGCTTGCAGTGGCTCTGGCAAGGATGCGAGCAAGAGGATGTTCAAGGTCGCCAATTCAAGGTTCTCTCGCCAACTGCCACATTGCTGATTGCATCGATGCATACCATGCAAGCACATGGCAAGTCAGGCGCGCTAGTTTCGTGGATTTACGATGTCGATCTGCTGTGGCGACGGCGTGGTGACGATATCGTTTGGAATGAAACCTTGCAATGGGCACATCGTCTTGACTGGGAATCTGCCTTACACGCCATGCTTGTGGCGACGATCAGATGTTTTGATACGTCGTTACCACCTCAAGTGATGGATTGGCTGAATCAAGATCCAAAACATCTACGTGGCTATGATGCAGTGCAGCGACTGGCGTCACCGGATCACACTCGTTCGGAAGGGATGTTGGAGATACTGCGAGTGCAGTCGACAGGTGGGCGTTGGCACTACCTGACCCGCACGCTGGTTCCCCATCCCACCTACATGCGCCAACGCTACCCTATCCCCCACCCCGCCCTCCTCCCCCTCACCTACCCCTACCCCTACCGCTGGCTCGACATCACCGCCGATCTCATCCGCACCACCCATCGCGCCCTTCGCCGCCGCTTACATACTCTGTAACCTACCCATCCACCTCTCAGATCACGCGACTACACGACCACGCGACCAACCGACCACACGACCAACCGACCACGCGCCCACTTGACCAAACAACCACCTCCCAGGCTATAATGAAACTACCAAAGTCATAGGGAGCGTTTTTACAAATGTCCTCGCTTGCACATACCCAGACCAAACCATCAGCCGCGTCTGCACCTTGTGTGACCTGGCTGACCGGTCTTCTGTTGCTTATTGCCGTGCCCCCCTTGTTGTTCAGCGTCTACCTTCCCGCTTGGCTACCTGTGGTTGTCGTTGCTTATTTGGTTGTTCTCTTTATTTTTCGCAGTATCGCCGTCGGTCGACTTGCAGGGCACACACCAGTAGACGTCCCCCTTTTTCTCCTGTTATTAACCTTGCCAGTTGGTCTGTGGGCTTCGGCCGACTTGCGCGTCACACTGCCCAGAACCTATGCTTTTATGGCGGGGCTTGCCGTCTTTGCTGCTGTGGCCGTGCAACGGAATCCAAAGTTATTGCCCTGGTTCGGTTGGGGAGTGCTGCTTCTGGCTTTAGGGTTGAGTGTCTTCCTGCTTCCCGGTACACGATTTAGCGCATCTAAGTTGCCTTTTATCGATTATGAATTATACAGTTTGTTGCCAGGCGGTTTCCGGCCATTCTGGAACCTTGCTGGATTCAATGCCAACCTCACCGGTGGCCTGCTGGCCCTGTTTGTACCGCCTGCCGTCATCTTGACGATCCGTGGTCGTAATTGGCCCCAACGAGGCCTGGCGGCCTTCACGTTGGTTGTACTCATGGTCATGCTACTGCTGGCGCAATCCCGGGGCGCTTTGATCGGAATTGCCATCGCTATTCCCGTCACAACGATTCTCTACGACCGGCGCTGGGCCTGGCTTTGGGCAGGAATGATTATAGTAGTATTAGTTTTAGGTCTCGCCTTTTCGGGATCTAGCCTGCCCATCGAGCAAGTATTGGGTGTGGATCAGGTCCTGGGGGGCAATCCTTTGCAAGGGCGCGTCGAGTTATGGAGCCGCGCTATATACATGAGCCAGGATTTCGCCTTTACCGGTGTTGGCTTAGGCATGTATGAAAAGGTGATGCTATTGCTGTACCCCACCTTTCTCATTTCTCCCAACGATGATATCCGCCATCCCCACAACCTATTTTTACAGCACAGCGCCGAAATGGGAATACCCGCCCTCATCGCTTTTGTAGCTATGTACCTGATCTTAGGCTACATTCTGATTCGTCAATTCTCAACCTGGGGTCGGCACTCACATGGCCCTCTGGCCCTGGGGTTGTTTGGCTCACTACTTGTTTATTTGATTCATGGTCAGTTCGAAGTCATCACCTATGCACCCCGGGCAGCTATTTTCATTTGGGGATTATTCGGTTTGATGTCGGCTGTGGGGACAGCGGATCCGTGATGGATTTCATCTGCATGCTACCCGACTCCTTTGATAGAGTGTGGTACCGAACATGATCAACTGGATCGGTCTGGCGGTCAGCGCCCTCTGGATCGGTGGCTTAGCCTCATTGCTTGCAGCTTTTAGCTACGCCCTTTATCTTGGCGCCGAAACCGGTAATGGCCTGCGAGCCCAACTCAACCAGCCTTGGTTTAACCTTGCTTCTTCGCTGGCACTTATGGTCTTCTGCCTGGGATTGGCAGCCAGCAGTATCCGAGGTTGGTGGGAAACCCTCCTGTGGCTGGCTTTGGCAATCGCCTTTGCAACACAGGCCTGGTCGTCCAACCGCCGGCGTCATGGTCTGAATTCAGACATACGCCCCATCTTGCGTGCCTGGCTCAGTACCGACGCGCCCTTTGCTGTGGGCTTGATCCTCCTGGGCATGGTCCTGGCGATACTTTACGCCCTCGTCATCCGCCCCTACATGCAGCCTGACGAACCCCGCCATTTCGAGGTGGTGCAACACGCCGCCCGCCTTGATAAACTAATCGTCGATTGGAATGATCTCGTGCTCGAGTGGGAACAGGAGATCATCGAGGACATGGAAACACAGGATTTCTGGTGGTACGGTTACTCCATCATCGGCTGGGATCCCGAGAATCTGCCTGAATCATTCGTCGATATCTGGGGAGCGCAATATTCCCGGGCGTTTTTCCAGCAACCTTTGTACTATACTCTGGCCGGTGCTTTTCAGGCGCAGTGGCAAGATTTGCCTCTTTCGCAAACGATCGTGCGCTTACGTATGTTTGGCGTGTTTTTACTGGGTCTGAGCCTGTGGGGCATCTACCTCTGTGGCCGCGAACTCTTCCCGCAGCGCCCTCGTATCGCCCTCGCTGCTTTGGCTCTGGCTGCACTCTGGCCCTCTCACCTGGTCGCCAACGCCACGGTCAATAACGACCCATTGGTCGAAGTCTTTGTGATCTGGGCGCTGTACTTTGCCCTCCGCCTTGCCCATCGTGGCCCTGGCCTGGGGTCCCTATCGATGCTGTTGCTTTTGAGCGCGTTCGCCGTGCTGGCAAAACGCAGTGGTCTGGTCGTGTTGGTCCTGGCTCTCTCCCTGCCGGTGTGGGTGGTGGGGCGCATGTCCGGCCGTTGGACGTGGTGGCGCACCCTGGCCGCGGTCGTCACTGTTCTGCTTGCCGCAGCCGCTGTTGTCGCCCTCTTTATCGCGGCCCAACGCACAGGTCGGTTATGGATTCCCAGCAGCTTCTTCAGCGCTCTGTTCGACGGCACCTACACGCAAGCTGTGGCCGAAGCACCGTTACTGAAATTTGCTGCTGCCATAATCCATACCGCCATCGGCTGGTTTGGCTGGATGCGCGTACCTCTGCCGTCAGGACTTTATGTGTTGGGCTACATCGTGCTGGGGTTGGGGGTTGTTGGGTTTTTCGTGGGAGCGATTCAGTTGTTCAGGCGTGGTCTTAGCGCCTGGCAGAAGGGCGCCATGGCTATGCTCCTTGCTCTGGCATTGGCTATGCTGGTCCTGGCCATGGGCAAAGATATAATCTATGGCTTTTGGCGAGATGGCACCATTCCCCAGGCACGCTACCTCTATCCCGCCCTGCCCGCCCTGCTGCTGCCGGCGATGCTGGGATGGGGCTGGTTGATTCCCCAGCGCTGGCGTCGTTACCTGCTCCCCATCGTGATTCTCTCTCTTCTTTTATTCAACACCTATGTGCTGATTTTCGTCCTTTACCCATTTTTCTGGTTATAACTGAGAGTCCACTGAAAAAAGTCTAGTTAACCGCAAAGAACGCAGAGATCGCAGAGGAAAACATAGTGTTTCACGAGGAAAAGCGCGTCCAAACCTCATCGTTTTTGCTGTCGTCTCGGCCTTCACTGCTTGTTTAGACCTTTTTTCAGGGGAGTCAACTGAGAACTCTGAAAAAGCCCTTTCACCGCGGAAGGAGTAGAGAAGATCGTAGGGGTTTCATAGAGAATCGCGTGTTCAAACCCTACCTGCCCCTTGTCATGAAACCTTACAAACCCCGGCCCTATTGACCCAACCAGAGCGATGCACCGAACCCGACTAGCATTCCTTACCCCGACAGTTCTGTTGCTGTCTCAGTTGACGTTGGCCACCCTCACCAGCCTTCGCTTCGGCCAATCGTTGTGGAGCGATGAGGCCATCAGCGTCTGGTTTGGGCGCTATCCTGTTGCAACCTTGGTCGCACGGCTCTGCGATCCCCATCCACCCGCCTATTACCTGCTACTCAAAGTCTGGTTAGTTGGCGGAGAGGGTGAAACCTGGCTGCGATCGCTCTCTCTGCTAGCGGCACTGCTGTCCCTGATCCTGGTCTACCAATTTGGTAAAGAGCTTTGCGGCAGGCGCTGCGGACTCATGGCCGTGTTGCTGTTAGCAGTGCATCCCCTTCAAGTTTGGTATGCTGGCGAAGTGCGCATGTACGCCTGGGCGCAACTCCTGGGCGTGCTATTGGCATGGCTGGGCTGGCGACTCATCCTCCGCCTGGAAAAGCCATCTACTTTAGGAAGGTACGACCTGCCATTAGCCGCATCTTACCTGATTATGGGGACGGTTGCGCTCTTCTTCGACTACACTGTTTTGCTGGCGTTCGGCCTGGTACAGCTCCTCTGGATCGCCCGCGGCAGACCACGGTACAGGCTATGGCTGGCTCTGCAAGTCGCAATGCTCATCCCCTTTCTCTTATGGTGGGGAGTGTCGTTACAAAGGGTGGCCATGAACCACAGTTATCAGGCCATCTTTCTGGCCGTGCAGGGGCAGCGTCTGGGCATTCCCCTCACCCCGCAATCTGCTGCCTGGTTTTTATGGGCGAGCCTGTTGCTCCTTGTCATCGCCGGTCTGGGGGGCGCCTGGTTGTGGCCGAAACACTTCAGCGCATTGTATAACCGTCCCGTCACCCGTTATGTGCTATTAGCTGCGTGGCTGGCACTGTTGTTGTTCGCTGCCTGGCCCAGGCTGTTTTCGCTCAAGCGCCTGTGGGTTGTACTCCTGCCATTTGCTGCACTTGCGATAGCTTTGATCCTGGTGCGCATGAAATGGCCGGTAACAGCGACCCTGGTCGGATTGAGCCTGATGCTGGTGTTACTGACGCTGCCCCGAGCATCTCGTGAGCCCTGGCGAGAGCTAATAGCTGAAATCGATCGTTCAGACATCAACCCAGCTATCGTTTGGGTCGACGATCTGGCGGCACCGGTTTTAACTTACTATACGTCGCAAACGAACGTCGACTATCTCGACTGGGCGCCACTGATGGCACGATCACTTCCGGACTTACCCGATCTAACCCCCCCTCCCGGTGATGACCTCTGGCTCCTGTTGCAGGAGAACCCCTACCGCCAACTCGCCGCCTCGCTTCCTGCTGCATTTCGGGCGCAATACGATCTCCTGAATGAGAAGCATGATACCGGTATCGTTCTCTATCAGTACCGTCGGCGCAACCAGCCAGCCCAAGAGCTGCCTGCGCAACCATCCTCCTCCCCACAAATGCTTTGGGGTCTGGATATCCTCTCCCCCTTCGACACTTGTAGCGCCATCCCTTAACGCGCCCTGACTTGCCCCTGGCACATTTCGTTTCATGAAGAATATCTCCAATACAAATGCAAAGCAAGGTAATAGCAGTGGGGATTTTGTAGTATCTGGCACTATCTCATTCCTGATGATCCTCCTTCTGGCCGTTCTAGCGGTCATACTGGGATGGGGTACACAAATAAAACCCCCCACCCACGTGTCCGCAACTTACACACCCGACCTGGTGACAAACACGATCGGCGTCTACTTGCGCCCCGGAAATGTACTCGGTCCCGCCTTGCAGTCCATGGTCGACGCCGGCGCTCGCTGGACGCGTTTGACCATCAACTGGGACAGTATCGAGCCCGAACTGACAGAACCTCCTAGTTATCGCTGGACTCATACAGATGCGGTAGTCCGGGCTTCGGTGGGGGCGGGGATCGACCCCATTATGAAGCTTGGAGTCAACGCCGCATGGGCTGCCGACTCCTTCTGCGGGCCTATCCACGCCGAGCACCGGGACGATTACCAGCGCTACTTACGAGATATCGTCACTCGATACGGCGCTCCTCCCCACAATGTACGTCTCTGGGAAATCTACAACGAACCCGACAGCGTCTTTGGTTCGCAGGGCTACTGCTTCGGCACGCGAGGCGAACTGTACGCCGATGCTCTGCAACTGGCCTACACCGCCATCAAAGAAGCCGATTCCGAGGCTCTGGTGCTGTTTGGCGGCATTTCCTACGATTTCTTCACAAGCGAAGGAGGTCAATTTGATCCCGAATTCCTGGACGATGCCCTGGCGGCCGGAGCCGGCCCATACTTCGACATATTTGCATTCCACTATTATCCGGCCTTTGCCGAACGCTGGGATGCCTTCGGCCCTGGTGTCGTCGGCAAAGCCACATACTTGCGCCAGGAACTGGGGCGCTACGGCCTGGATAAGCCCATGGCCATCACAGAGGTCGGCCGTCCTACCCGCGCCCCCGCGCCCGAGGCACATCTCTACGACGAAGCCTCGACCGCTCGTTTTGTTGCCCCGGCCTTGGTGCAATCTCGAATCGCCGAGCTAGCGCCCGTCATCTGGTTTATCGCCGCCGATGGTTCCGACACGTTGCCCTACGAATACGGTTTGCTCGATTTCGACTTCGAGCCCAAGCAGCCCTACTGGGCTTATCGAGCAGTAATGCCTGCCCTGCAAGGCGCGGACTACGGCGGAGAATTGGCGGTCGTGGGCGCAGGTCATGCCTACCGTTTTGTTCACCCGCAGCAAACGGCCATCGTCGCCTGGGCAGATGTAGGTGAGGCCGAACTGGCCCTGACGACTCATAAGGTGTTGCAGGTTGATAGGTGGGGGAACAGGCAGTGGTTGCAAGACGGTGGTGAAATGGATCTGGATCAGTCCATCGATGGCGCCATGCGTCTGTCGGTTACCCAGGATCCTGTCGTCTTTTGGCTGCCATGACGTATTATATATCCACAATGTCTTCCAGCAGGCTCGGAAAAATCGTGCGTATTGCCTTGGGCTTGTCGCTCGTCGGCGTTGTCATCTACTGGGTACAACGAGAGATGGATTGGCGCGCAGCCCTGGTGCATATCCGCAACACCGATTTTGTGTGGTTCACCGTCGCCCTCCTGGCCATACTCGCCAACAATCTGATCAAAGCGCTTCGTTGGCGCCTACTTTTTCCCGCAGATCAATCTCCCCCGGCGCCGGGCGAGGCTTTCGGTGCCATGATGAGCGGCCAATTGCTCAACTTCTTCTTGCCATTTCGCAGTGGCGATGTCTCTCGTGCTTATTGGATGGGCCGGCAGCGCCAGGCCAGCACGGCCATAGCTGCCGGCACCATTGGCGCCGAAAAAGTAATCGATCTCATTGTGATGGGATGCCTGTTCGCAGTGGTGGTAGCATCATTTGTTCTGCCCGCTTGGCTGGACACCGGGCCGGTGGCTGTACTGCTGCAATTGGCTATAGGGCTCGCTATTTGGTTGGGGCTTCTACTGGCAGTGCCAACGATTCAAGCAGGATTGATCGCGGTGGCAGAGCGTTGGCCCAGGTTGGCGTCATCTGCTAACGGCCTTGTCCGCGTTCTTCATGGTTTTAGCGCCTTGCGTCAGGGCAAGAGGATGCCCCAATTGTGGGGCCTCACGCTCCTGGCCTGGCTGGCCGCCATCGCCGCTACATACGCTATGTTGATTGCTCAACAACTGCCAGCCACTATGCTCATTGCTATCCTGGTCATGGTCGTCGTGCAGGGGGGGCTCAGCATCCCAATTGTCCCCGGGCATCTCGGCTTATTCGAGGCATTGGCGATTGTGGCATTGGCGGTTGTCGGTGTCGCTGCCGAGCAAGCCCTGGCCTTTGGGTTGGTGCTGCATATGGCGGTGCTTGCCATTCCCTTGTTGGTTGGGTTACCCTGGTTGGTACATCGCCTACAGGGAACTTCATGATGAAAAGTCTATGTATTCTCGTACTTGTGGTTTTCCTGCTCCTGCCGCAGGCTATTGTGTCTGCCGGCCGGCAAGAGCGCGGCAAATCCCATGCAGCATTGGCCCCTCAGTTGCTCCTTCCCCCTACGCTGAGGCCATCCCTTACCCCCTCTCTGGAACCCACTGCCACTCAGGTTGCAACCACGCCGACCCTTTCGCCTCCGCCATCCACCCCGACGCGTCGGCCTACGGATACACCACCTCCCACAAACTCACCGACAAGCGAAACCACTTCGCCATCACCCGTAACAGCGACCCTGGACCCCACCTCGACCCCCACAGGGGACCCCACCGTAACGCCTTCGCCCGAGCAAACACCGTCAATCCCGACCGTTGCCCCAACTCTGTCAAGAACACCGGACCCTACCCAACCTTCGCCGCAGCCTACCGCAACAGTTGTCGCATTCCCTGATGTGATACCCACTGTTACAAAGGCTCCTTCATCTACACCCCTGGGACTACCACCTCCCCATCCTGAGGAAACTACGTCACCCTCACTCACTTCTCCCCCAACCGTAGTCGTGACAAGACAAGCTATGGTGGGCACTTCCAGCGAAACCCCTCCTTCAACATCGCAAGTACAGGATGCGGCACTTGCTACCACGCCACAGCCTCTGGCCTTATTAGTGACCCTGGGATTACTTGCGATACTTCTGGGTTTCTTGCTGATTTTCTTCTTGCGCAAATAGTGCAGTTTCCATTATCAGGATGTCCTAAATGCGGCCTGTTTCGATATCATGAACTTCCATTACTATCCGGCATGGGCAAACGTATGGAGCACGAGCGATAAATATACGAGCAATAGATACAAGAGCAACATCGACATTTCCGAGATCATGTCTATCTGTTGCCGATCAAGCGAGACAAGGCATGAGTGTTTTTGAAGTGTCTTCGCTTCAACCCAGCATCATGTTTCTGAGGTAGTACATACGATGAAAGGAAAAACTATGAAGCGAATACTATTTGTTCTCGTTCTGCTACTGTTGGCATTGTTTTATTCCAAAATTGCGGTGGATGCAACCAAGGTACAACCATCCCCGCGTTCCTTTATTCCGGATGGACCGCCCACACAATCTCCATCGACGACACCGACCCTAACCCCGACCGCTATGGCCACAGCAACAAGTGAATCGACGTCGACGCCCACAAAAATCCCCAGTTCTACGCCAACACCGCTACCAACAAGCACACCTAGTGTCACACCCACACCCACACCCACGGCTACACGCACCCCGACTCTCACTCCTACCCCAAGCCGCACGCCCACACTTACACCCAGCTTGACGAGTACAACGCGGCCTACAAAAATACCTACGAGCACTATCCAGGCATGGAGGCTCTTTTCCCCCTTGATCTTCAAATGACCGTGCTGAGGAATCAACAACACACATTGGTGGTATATCATGCGATCTAGATTTCTTTTTATTTTTATTTGCGCTCTCGCCGGCCTTGGGATGCTGGGCCATGCATTTGCATCTGGACAGACAAAGGCGCCCCTACCGACACCCTCCGATCCTTTCGGTGCTTATGTTCGTGCCGGTGGAGGCGGTATACTGGGGGTCGATGAAATGGTAGCGGCAGGAGCACGCTGGGCAAACTTACATGTCCATTGGAGCGATGTCGAGTCGACAGCCGGCACATACGATTGGTCGTCGTGGGATACCGTACTGGCAGATGCTGCTGCACATAATTTGCAGGTGGTCGTCACCGTCGGCGGGAATCCCAGCTGGGCAGCGGCGACAGCATGCGGGCCGATAACGGAAGCGTATCAATCTGACCATGCAGCCTTTTTGGCAGCAGCCGTCGCCCGTTATAGCGTAGCGCCATACAATGTTATGCACTGGGCACTCTACAACGAACCGGATAACGCCGATCCGGTAACCTATCCCTGGTTGGGTGGATGTTGGGGGAAGACACATCCCAACCATGCCGAGGGTGCAGGCGGTGCAGCTTATGCACACATGTTGTCTTATGTTTATCCAGCCATGAAGGCTGTCAATACTAGCGTCAACGTGTTAATGGGCGGTATTGCTTATGACAACTGGTGGATATCTCCACTCTGGGGACCCTTTGACCCCAATTTTCTGGACGATGTCCTAAATGCCGGCGGTGCGGCCTATTTCGATATCATGAACTTCCATTACTATCCGGCATGGGCTAACGTATGGAGTACGGGCGATAGATATACGAGCAACATCTACGGCAAGTCGAAATATATCAGCGATGAAGTCAAACGGTTGGGCGAAATTGAAAAGCCCATCTTGTGTACGGAGGTGGGCTATCCAACCGATGGACCAACAAGTGATACCTTACCTTATAGTGATGAATTGAGTGCCAGATATGTGATACAGGTCTATACACGGGCGATGTCGGCCGGTATTAGCCCGGTTATATGGTTACAAGCAGTCGATGAATCTTGGTTGATTCGCAAGTACGGACTCATGTACGAAGACCTGTCACCCAAACCCCCCTATTACGCCTATAAGACCTTGACACGCGAACTCACAGGAGCCCATTTTGTGCGTGTACGAGAAGATTACGCTTCATACATTGAGGGGTATGATTTTGATGTTGACAATACTCGTAAAACCGTCTTGTGGATTAATGGCGGTTTCAGCGGTAGCCAGTGGTTTATACTCGAACAGGCTGACCAAGGAATGCGCGTTGTCGAGAAAGAGGGTACCGAACGTTGGATCGCAGATGGCAGTGCTGAAGATCGAGATGGCGCCGTTAATGGTAGAGTGACTATATACATCGATGCCAGCCCTAGGATAGTAGAAGTTAGCTTTGCCCCGACACAGACACCAACCATTACACCTACATCTCCTCCTACAAACACTCCTACTGCTACGTACACAGCTACTTTTACGCCTACTTCTAAACGCCCTCTGCGTCATTACGTTCCACTCATGCTTCAGTAAGGACGTCACCGGTGCCGGGAGAAGAACAAGGACATAGTGTACTATTGGTGCGCTCCAGTTTACATTTGGGTGGTATCGAATGCCAATTGCTCGACCACGCGCATCGTTTGAGGCAGTTGGGATGGCGCCCATGCCTTCTCTGCCTGTATCGTGGCATGGGTGAACATCCGCTGGTCGAAAGCGCACGATCATCAGGTCTCGCCGCTCACACGATTCCAGATCCCAGGTGGTGGTCGTGGGATACCTTGCCGATAGTGCGCGAAAAGGTCACTAACCATCGGCCAAACGTCATTCATAGCTGTGACTATCGCAGTGACGTGCTCTCCTATTGGGGCAGTCGAGATACTCCCAAGATCGCAGAATCTCACGGACACACTGGCGAGGGCAAAAGCATGTCCGTGTGGAATCGGCTTGATATCTGGCACCTTAAACGATTTTCGGCAGTTGCTGCTGTGTCAGTTGCCTGGGAAACGCATCTGGCTTCGCAGGGCGTTCCTGTATCGAAACTTTCTACGGTTGGAAACAGTCGGGCTATCTTACTCCGATCTCCCATCCCTGAACCTGCAATATTACATCATTCAGGGCCTAATTTGCTCTTTGCCGGTCGATTATCACCCGAAAAAGGTCTGGATGTTCTGCTCGCTGCCTGGTCGGCGATTCTGAATGTCTACCCATCTGCTCAGCTTTGGGTGCTGCACCCGGAGCAACGTCGTTCGTTCTATGGAGCTGGACTTGCAGGAGATATGGATCAACAGAATGTGCATCAGATCGGTTATCGCCACGATATACGCCCCTGGTTATCGGCAGCGGACATCACCATTATCCCCTCTCGCCAGGAAGCCTGGGGCATGACGGCATTTGAATCGTTGTGTTTGGGAACACCAGTCATTGCCACACGTGTGGGGGGGTTAGCAAAAATCTGTCGGAGTGCACCCCATGCACACCTGATTCCCCCCGAAAATCCTTCCGCCCTAATCGCTTCCCTGAAGATCGTCTTACATCCCGACTACCCGCGTGGTTCACAAGTGGGAGAAGCGTATCTCGCTCAACCCCAATTCGATCCCGCAGCGCGCAGTCGACAACTCACTAAACTATATCAGGCAGTGCTTAACGGGTAAGTCATGTCACGCAGACGACGTTCGAAACAGATTTCAGCAGTAACAGACCTGGCGTTACCCTCGGCCGCGCTGCTGGTGGCAATCGCAGTCGTCCCAAACTATTTCAACATCATGTCCAGTCGCAGCTTCGAGCCGGACAAAAGCGCGCTGATACGAACGTTGGCTCTGATCGTTGCCGCCGGATTACTTCCAGCTATTGTCAATCACATACGAGCGCGGGAGTTGCCCCAATGGTCGACAATAAGTTTGCCGGTTAAATGCCTGGTTTTGATATGCTTGGTGTCGACGTTGTCTACGTTATTTGGGGTTGATCCTGTAACCAGTTTCTGGGGGAGTCACGAACGGGGTTATGGGTTGCTAAGTCTTCTTGCAGGCATGGGCTTTATTACAGCAGCGTATCAACTGCTGCGTGCATGCCGTCTCTGGTTGCTTGTCGATGCAATCCTCATCGCCGCGCTCATTCCTGCACTATATGGTCTCAGTCAGGTAGGCGGATATGATCCGGTCATTGGCCGTTCGCTCAGTTTCGAGTTGGGGCTACGTGCCTCATCCACTTTGGGCAATCCCCTGTATCTGGCAAATTTCCTGCTGCTGGTAGCAATTCTTGCTCTCGCCCGCTTGTTGCTCAACCCCCCTGATAATAGAGGGGCCAAGTTGATTTTGGTGATGTATTGCCTCTTACTCGCCCTGGCATTTGCCGCCACACTAAGCCGTAGCGCCTTACTGGCCGCGCTCGCATCTGCCACGTTTTTTCTTGTTTATTGGGGTTACCAACGCCAAAATCGCTTACTCAGAATGGCGGGATTTTCATTTTTGGCACTGGCCATTTTGCTCTTAGGCATGGCCTGGATCACCCCGCAATTCTTACCTCCCAGACTCAATGACCTGTTCGCTAGCGGCGGCACTGGTGGACAACGGTTGCTTTTCTGGCAAGCCGTTTTTGATCTATTAGGCGCAGAACCCCAATATCTTCTGACAGGGATTGGCATGGATGTGCTACCCTTCAAGTTGGGCGCCTACTTACCCGCCGAATTAGCGCATTTTGAACCTGATTGGGTCTTTCGTATCCCCGATCGAGCTCACACATTGCCTCTTGAATTACTCAGCGCCAATGGTGTTGTCGCACTCATATTGTGGGTACTGTTGTGGGCCTCTTTGCTAACGAGATTATTGCCATCCTATTCGAAACGACCCCACTTTCCACTTGGGTGCCAGTTGGCCGGCGCAGGTATTGGGGCTGTGGCGGCGACAGTGCTGGTAGGGATTCACGCCTCTCCGTTGGGGTTGAGCGCCGGTCTTTTGGGGGGCGCTCTGTTGGTTTTGCTTGTGGCGCCGACTGCACCATCGAAAATTCCTCCAACAGATCTGCGCGCGTTGTATCCGTTCTTGCTTGCAGCGCTGGTGGGACATTGGACGCTATTGGCCTTCAGCTTTCCTACACATGCGCCGGATCTACTTATCTGGGTGATTATAGGAATGGTGCTTGCCGTGACGGATATTGCTAAGAACAGTACCCCCACGTCGGCCGAAGCGAGCGATCGCCTCTCTGGTAATAACTATTTCCAAATCGGGGGTATTGCCGTCGCCCTGTTTTTACTGAGTACCGCTGCGGCCTGGCAGGCAGCACTTGTACTCGTTGTCGTGGCGGCGTTTGCCGGCTACGGTTTGGTGTGGATTCTTAGCCCTCGCGGTACGCAGGGTGCGGAGCAGGTCTTGTGGTTTATCGTCCCCGCGCTCACACTCCTCCCTGCTATGCTTCTCAATCGCCAACCAGGAGTGGCCTCATGGCTGGCCTATACCTGGTTATTATTGTGGTTGTTAGCTCAAATCGCACTATTGCTTCCTAAAGCCAGGCGTCGCAGTGCTCTGCCTATGTTAGCGATACTAACCCCAATTCTACTGTTGCTCAATCTGCCAGCCTATGGGGATATCGCTTACAAAAGCGCGTTACTAAATCTGCAGGATGCCAAGGTCCGCAACACTTGGTCGGATCGCGCCTTGTGGCTGTCCCCCTACGATCATATTATGGCCGCAGGGATGGCGTTTGTCGAGAGCGGATCTGTTAACGAGAGCACAATCCTTAACTCGCCAAGCATTGATCGTGTCAACCAGCTTTACGAACTGGCAACGCGTGCCCAACCGCTAGCACCTGAACCATTTGCATTCTACGCAGAGTGGTTACGAACACGGGCCAAAGCGGATGAGCAGGTTGCAGCGAAGTCACAGGTTTACTTTTCACGAGCCCTTGATCTGGCGCCACAGAATTTGCAGGTTCGAAATCAGCAAGCTCTGCTGTTCTGGCAACAGGGAGATGCAGAAAGGGCAATTGCTGACTTACAGGTTTTATTGCGGCGCGATCCGCTGTATGGCCCGACTTATCTAAATTTGGCTGAGATTCAAGAAAGAACGGGGGATATCGAAAACGCGCGAGCGACGCTGCAACGCGGAATCGAACAGGTACCCTGGTGGGATGCTTTGCCAGTAGCGCTCGACAAGCTGGAACCGTAGATATGATCAACACCACAACCGATAATTGAGGTCGTGACTCATGTTCACGGCATTTTTGTGAGTGATCGCTGTGTCCGAACCAGTACCCATTGTAACTGTCGCCGTACCCTTGCTCAATGAAATCCACCACCTTCCTGGCCTCCTGACAGCGATCCTCGCACAAACCTATCCCGCCAGTAACCTGCAAGTCCTCTTGCTGGATGGGGGTTCCAAGGATGGTACACAGAGGTTGGCAATGCAAGCCGCTGCGGATCATGCTCAGATTCGGCTCCTGGATAGGTCCGGTTGTGGTATCGCTGCTGCGCTCAATACAGCACTGGAACACGCCGAGGGTGAATATCTTGTCCGTCTGGATGCTCGCACCCGCCCGGCGCCGACATATATCGAGTATGCTATCAAGCGTTTACAGCAAGGGGATTGGGCGGCTGTGGCGGGCCCTCAACGCGCAGAGGGGGAATCTCCAGTGGCTCGAGTTCACGCATCAGCCCTGAACCATCGTTTTGGAACGGGAGCCCCGCGTTATAGGTTGGCATCGCATCCCATCGAATCCGAGACCCTCTACCTGGGTGCATATCCGCTTGCTTGGCTCCGCCGACTGGGCGGCTGGGACCAGAATTTTGGCGCCAATGAGGACTTCGATCTCAACGCGCGCGTGCGGGAGGCTGGTGGCCGTTTGTTAGTAGACCCGGCTATCGAAAGTACCTATCTTGCCCGAGATTCTCTAAAGGCTATCGCCAAACAATATGCCAACTTCGGCGCCTGGCGTACGGTCACGATGAAACGTCATCTCCGGGCAACCCAACTACGACATCTGATTCCGGCGTTCTTTGTGGCTGCCCTGGCCCTGTTTTTGCTCTTGACTCTTGTTACCGTCTGGCCATTGCTATTACTGGTAGCAATGTACATGGTTGTAGATGGTGTAGTAAGTACAAAACTGTGTATTGCCCATGGCATCGCGGCGTTTCCCCGTCTTGTGACGACATTCCTTACAATCCACCTTTCTTGGGGAGTGTCCTTTTGGATCGCCTGGTTACGCCCTCCAAACCAGTAAAACGTAGTACGGCTGCAACAATCTGTGTTTGGCGTAGGTGATGTACGACCGAACGATTTCCATCAAATCGGTCACAGCCGTATAATGGTCATTATGTATCATACTATTGGAGCAATCAAGTTATGAGTCAAGACCCTGCTGTGGCTGAACTCTCCTCGGAAGCACGCGCTGTACGCGCGAGATTAGAAACGCTCTGGGCTGATGAAGGCGTCGATCAACTGGCAATCTTTCTAGATCCTGATATCATCACAGTACTCAAAGAGATTAAGCAATTGAGCTTCGAGTTTGTAGACAAAGTGGCATCATTTGCCGATTGAATGCTATGCTATTCTGATAATTCTCAGTGTATTGGCGCCCGTACCTTTCGAGATCGGGTGTTTTCTCGGTACCATTAAGATAACGCATTATGTTTGCAGACGAAGCCAAAATTAATGTCAAGGCCGGTGACGGCGGCAACGGTATCGTTGCCTTTCGGCGCGAGAAATATGTGCCACGTGGCGGTCCCGCAGGAGGAAATGGCGGCAAGGGTGGAGATGTCTACCTAGTGGCCAGCCCTCGACACAACACCCTTTACCACTTCACCCGTAAAGTGCATTTCAAGGCGGAGCGGGGTAAGCATGGAAGTGGCTCCAACAAACAGGGTGCGCGGGGCGCCGATATAGAAGTACCTGTGGCGCCGGGCACCGTGGTTTACGATGACGAGTCAGGCCTGGCATTAGGCGAGCTCCTCGAAGTCGGGGATAGGCTCTTGGTTGCCAGCGGTGGCCGCGGCGGCCGCGGCAACGCAGTCTTCCGTTCTTCTACGCATCAGACGCCGCAATTTGCTGAGAAGGGTGAGCCGGGTGTAGAAAGTTGGTTGAGACTGGAGTTGAAGTTGATCGCTGATATCGGCATCATTGGTGTACCCAATGCTGGCAAAAGTACCTTACTTTCTGTAGTCACACGTGCCAGACCAAAGATCGCTGATTACCCTTTCACCACGTTGGAACCTCATCTAGGTGTGGCCCTGGTCGATTATCGTGATGTGGTTTTGGCTGATATCCCTGGCTTGATCGAAGGAGCTCATACCGGTGTCGGCTTGGGATTGGCATTCCTACGCCATATCGAACGCACCCGATTGCTAATACACGTGTTAGATGGACTCAGTCCCGACCCTATCGGTGACTATGAGGCCATCAATCAGGAACTGACCTTGTTCAAACCCCATCTGGCCGACAAGGCACAGATCGTGGCTTATAACAAAATGGATGTAACTGAAGTCCGAGAGCGCTGGCCCGAGATACAAGCGGCACTGGCGGACAAGAGTGTACAGGCCATTGCAATGAGTGCGGTGACCGGCGAGAACGTTCAAGCGCTGTTGGCGCAAGCTGTTGGTCTACTTGATACGTTGCCTGCACCTGAGAGCCTGCACATCGTACCAGTGCTGACAGCGGTTGACGAAGATGTATTTACAATCGAGCGCGAGCCTGAAGGCTGGATCGTGCGAGGGAAGCGTATCGAACGCGCTGCTGCTATGACGAATTGGGACTACTACGAAGCCATTCTCCGTTTCCAGCGAATCATGGAAGCGATGGGCATCTCCCAGGCCCTCGAACAAGCGGGTATCGAAGAAGGGGAAACCGTTTTTATCGGAGAGTTCGATCTCAATTGGAGTGATGACTACTATTTTGGAAAATAGTGGCAAGGTGGCAAGGTGGCAAAGTGGCAAAGTGGCAAGGTGACGAAGTGCTGATAAACTTCACAGAGCCCCCGACCACCCTACCACCCGACAAAACAGCCGCCCGACCACGCGACTAAACCACCACGGAAGCACC
>PIVW01000497.1 GCA_003353825.1 Chloroflexota bacterium | reverse complement strand
GCGAATCTATCTGAAGCTGGGCCAGTAGTAGAAACTGTTGTTGGTATTGTTTATGAACCGGCAGACTGGGCTATCACGTTCAACTACTGGCGTCAGGGTGATTTTCATTGGACTGATCTGGCAGGATTGTTGCCGATTATTCCTGCTAGTGGTGTAAGAGCATTGCGGCATGCTGACGAGATTTCTCAGATAACAAACGCAATACCTCGAACAAGGAGATACGCACGTGCTATTCCAAATTGGGTGGCTGAACTGATTGAAAGTGGCGAACGGGGGATCAGTTTAGCGCCTCCTGGCGAAACAGATGCTTTTATCACCGCAGCTGAAGATCTCGCTCGGTACCGATCTCAGGCAAGTGTCGCAAAGCGTCTCACCCTTCCACCAGGTAATAGAGCTATTGTAACATTTAGATACCACGGACCGATAGCATCACCAGTCTTACGAGAGAATCCGGGTTTCTTACCTGGAGGGCTAACTGCTGGTGGCGCTCGTGAGTGGGTAATTCCAAATCAACCCTTGGACGCGCTAAACGTCTCTGATGTTACAGTGCGATATCTAGAATAACTGAGTACCCAGCATATGAACTCATGTCTTTGTTTTACAATGCAAAAACTTACTGGTGAAACTGCTGATGAGTATGCCAAGGATCACCTAACACGAATAGACTTCACAGATCATGGTTGGAGGCAGCTATGGAAGTGTGTTGAATGCAATACTTACTGGGAAATGACCTGGAATGCAGGCAAACGTGGATTTGATAGCGGGCCCACTGAATTGCAAAAATTAGAACCTGAGACATTAGCTGACAAATGGCAGATAGTGATATGAAGAGTACTACACAGCGTCGGGCTATGTGATACCTACGTCTTGAAGTTCAGTACCGATGCCAAGACACTGAACTTTAGCACGCTGCTGGCAGGAACGAGTTCAGACTATGGCTATGCCTTGGCGGTAGACAACGACGACTATGCCACTGTGACCGGATTTACTCACTCACCCCAATTGGCCGGGAGCAACGCCAACCAGGGTGCTTCCGATATCTTTGTGGTGCGCTTGCAACCGGAAGGCGACGCCGTGGCCTTCAGTGTGTTACTGGGTGATAGCGGCTACGATGTTGGTTATGGCCTCGACGTGGATGGGGCGGGCAACATCTACGTGACCGGCTACACCAGTTCAGCAGAGGACTTTCCAGTGACTAACAATGCGGCGCAGAGCGCGATTGCAGGCAGCTACGACGCCTTTGTGCTGCAACTCTCAGCAGAGGATGGACAGGTACAATATGGCAGCTACCTGGGCGGCAGTTCCTGGGACCTGGGCTATGGCATCGCCGTGTCTGATGCGGGGCACATGTACCTGAGCGGCTACACCTATTCGGGCAACGATTTCCCCCAGAAAAACAACCCTTATAGCTACGGTGGCGGCACGGACGCCTACTTCACACTCATCAGTGCGGCCGTGACCAAATACTACCGTGCCAACGGGCAGTTAGTGGCCTTCCGTCGCGAGTCGGGCTATGGCGAAGCCTATGGCCTGCGCTACGTGTTCGACGACCACTTAGGCAGCACCAGCCTGGTCATAAACGGCGGCGGTGAGGTACTATGGGTAGACTACTTCAAACCTTTTGGCGGCTACCACTACACCTGGAGCAAGTGGGCGGATGGTTTAACCCCGACCAATCGCCAGACCGATTATCGCTTTACAGGCCAGCGCCAGGAAAGCGACATCAAACTGTACGACTACATCTCGCGCTGGTATGATTATCGGCGAGGGCGGTTTGTGCAGGCGGATACCATTGTGCCGGAGCCTGGAAATCCACAGTCGCTCAACAGATATTCGTATGTCGGAAATAATCCGATTAGATATTCGGACCCCAGCGGTCATGCACCACAACATCCCGGTGATCCCGACCCAAACAATGCTGCATGTTCCACGCAATGGTGCTGGGAAAATCGATGGTATCGCGCTCGCGGTTACGGATGGAACGGAAGTGGTTGGGGAAATACCGCAGATCCAGTGTTCTACGACCAAGGAGCCTTGACCGAAATGGCTGCCGATGCGGGCATCTCCTTCGTTGGCTCTTGGCAATTTAATCGTCAGATGAAGGCTGTAGGTAGCGGCATTGCTCTCTTTGGCCGAAATCTTGCGCAGGGCCTAAGGCAGCTCAAGGCTTTACTCGGTGGTGGCGCTCGACTTAAGCACGGTTCCTGTATGGGGAGTTCTTGCGCACTGCCTGTTGGAACGCAGACAGTGCGTTTCTCGCAAGAGACATTGGGCAGCCCCTCGCAATGGATTGCGCAGACAACAGTACATGAATTGGCACATGTTATCGATTGGCATAGCCGAATTCAGACCGGCAGTGTGAAGACAGGAATACAAGGCCAAATCTCTGTACCAGTGTTTGGAAGATTCTCCGATGCTTGGGATGAAACTCCACTTACCGGTTACGCATCCGGCGATGGGTATAGGCCCTATCCACGCCGATGGGAGGTGTGGGCTGACGCCGTTGCGACCTGGGTGTTTGGTTCAAAGACGGATGGCTTGACTGTAAAATACAATGACCAATTTGTTCAGGATCAGGTGAAAAGAATTGGGAAGCTACTGAACGGGAGGTATTAGCTGATGTGGCGCATTTTGATTCTAGTTTTCACGTGTTTTCTACTTCTTTGTGGTTGCACCGATAAGCAACTCCATCAAGATTCTCCCATATCCTGTGATTCACTTCTTGTGACACCACTTCATGAATATTTGGACCATCCATTCTCATCCGAAGATGTGATTCGCATAACTGAATCATATTATGGTATTCAACCTGAAGATATCAAAGTGGCTACAGCTGGGGAGGGAGATGATGTGCAGGAGAATATTGAATGGGATAAGCAAGGAATTCATTATATAGTCGTCATCAGAAAAGGAGATTTACGAGTCATTAACGTGTCGGATGAGGAGGAGAAGATAACAGCGGAAATACTGATAGACTGTCTTGAGCGTCAGCCAGAATGGTACAGAGCCACCTACGGACCACGAATGGAACGCCGTGGAAAAAACTATTACTTCGAATTGTGGTTTCCATCTGTAGGAGTCATATCTCAGACTCGAGGAAGTGCTTCCCGTCCTGATAGATTGCCCATCCCGACATCGGAATTTGTGATTGAGAATATTGATATTGTCTCACCTGGTTCACTAGATGAAGTTTATGAAAAAACATATAAAGCATATAAACCATTTACTTCAGACCCACTTGATGAAGGCACGAAGTGGGAAAATGCTCAACAGCCTCGTCTATGGCCAGGAAACTGGGAAGATGTTCGGTTCATAGAAGGATGATAGACGTTCCTTTGTTCCCCAGCTTCCTGACCGAATTCTGGGCGCGGAGCAGGATCAAGGGACGATAAGTTTCTGCGATTTGCGCAGTCCATGACGCATGCGAGTACCTTGGCATGATTTTGCTTGCTGGGAAGGAGGGCAAAGCGGCCCTCTCAACTAACTCAGAAGGAGGCAATGTCACCCACTTGCTTCCCCACTTGAAACGAGTCAACTCCTGACGATGCCAAGGTCATTGAGGCAGTGATGGGTGTACTGCCAGGCAATTAAACCATCGAGCAGGTTATTGATTCCGATGCCCACGCATTTACGGAGGCCGACCCAACTCGCGCCTGGATCTGATCGAGATCAACCAGTCATCGAACCCCAGCTATAGCGGCAGCACCTGCATAGTAGAAACCCCGGTGCAGACAGCGACGGCAACTGCCACGACGCCGTCAACGACTATCCCCACAACGGCGCCAACAAACACAGCGCCAGTGACCAGCACCCCCACACCCCAACAACCGACAGCAACGCCAACAAGCACGCTCCCACCTACCAGCAGCCCTACACCCCAACAGCCGACAGCAACGCCAACAAGCACAACGAATGGCATAGTCCGAGAGGCAGAGAGCGGCACGTTAGTGAACATGTCAAGCGGTAGCGCGGGGAGTTGTGGTTATATCAGCGGCGGTGATTGGCAAACGGGCTATACGGATTACACCCTTACCATAAACAATACCGGCGCCTACACGATGCACTGGATAGTCTCGAATCCGTATAGCAGCACCGGAACCGGCTCGTTTTACTACAAATTTGACGGCGGATCTACGCTTCAAGGGTACTACGTGGTGGGCAACACAGGCTGGCGTTGGGCTACGCTCCCATCGATAACCCT
>PIVW01001138.1 GCA_003353825.1 Chloroflexota bacterium | reverse complement strand
GGCTGCGTTGAGTTTATCTTTGAACGTAAAGTTTAAGAAGTATGCACCACCTGTGACACGGAAGATAGCGGAGCGATCCTCAGTGATGTCTCCGTTGATATCTGGAGTGAAGGTAGGACGGATGATTGACTTACGAAGGTCCTCACCGATGATTGAGATGCCACGTGGAAGAATCACGCCGCCTCGTGAATCGTTGAGTTCTACAAGTTGAGCGGAAGTAGGAATGTCGCCATCGTTTAGAGTGGCAATAACCGGCGGATAGATCAGAGTAGTTCCGCCGGCAAGTGCTGAGGAGAATGTATGGTCGAATCCTGCGGCACTCTTGGCATCACCGACGTTACAGGTGAAGACTGTCCCCGTCACTCCTTTTGTTACGGAAAGGATTGGGAAACGGAACCCGAAGTTGTCGTCTGTGGTAAGCGGACTGGCAAGCGGACCGAATGTTCCGCCTGAAGCACAGTTGAATGTGAGAGCACCAGCGGTGAATGTGACCAGGTCACGAGTCGTCAGGTCGGTGCCTGGGTTGGGGATTGTAAGAGCAAGTTCCCCTGTGACTGAGTTGTACTCAGCAAAGGTTGGTGTGGTATTGACAGAGATGTCACCACTGGTTGATGCTGTGTTATCGACAATCTGATCGCCAGGAGCGACCTTGATAACAATCCGGTCGTAAAACTCGGTACTAAACCCAGCATCACCAATCGTAATCCGTCCTGCTTCCATAGCGGCACGAGCGATTGACGCGAATGGTCTCTCCTCGGAGTAACCCGCTGTAACCATTTGGTTTGTAGTGAGGAGGTCGTTTTGTGTCTTACGGACAACAACGGTTCCACCAATCAACGCACTTACGAATGTGTGGACGGAAGCGGAAGCACCTTTTGCCGGACCGACATTGATTGCTACGGTAGCATTCCCACCGACGCTGGTAACATTACGGATCTGAAAGCAACTGCCAAAGTTAGAGTCGGTTTCGACAGGACTGGCAAGATCGCCAGGAGTTCCACCTGAGTTGCAGTTGAATGTCAGTGCGCC
>PIVW01000056.1 GCA_003353825.1 Chloroflexota bacterium | reverse complement strand
GTCGCTGGGGTCAAAAACAAACCATATCTGAGGTAAGTTCATGAACATGCAACCAAGTCTTGTAACCACCATCGATAAACTCGATATCAGCATTTATCAAACGAACGAGGCGATGGGCCAGGCCGCTGCCGTCGACGCGGCAGATGTGATCCAAAGCGCCATTGCGGATAAAGGCGCAGCCAATATCATCGTCGCCACCGGCAACTCGCAATTGACATTCCTGGAAGCGCTAAGAGTTCGACCGAATATCGAGTGGGCGAAAGTGCGCATTTTCCATATGGATGAGTATGTGGGTTTGGAACCGGGCCATTCAGCCAGCTTCCCGGCGTTTTTGCAACAACACTTGCTCGACTACATCACCCCGGCAGCGTTCTTCCCCGTAGATGCCCAGATTGGCAATCTCGAAGCCAATTGCCATGCGTACAGCGATTTACTACGCAAATATCCCGCAGACCTTTGCGCCATGGGTATCGGCGAAAATGGTCATATAGCCTTTAACGATCCGCCTTATGCCGAATTCGACGATCCTGTACTGGCTAAGGTGATAAAACTCGATATCGTCTCGCGCAGGCAGCAAGTGGGCGAAGGACATTTTTCCGGTCTGGAGGAAGTTCCCACCCATGCCGTTACGCTGACGATTCCGGCGCTTCTGGCCGCCACACGTGTGCTGTGCATCGTGCCGGAAGCGCGCAAGGCCAAGGCCGTCAAACAATCTCTCAGCGGCCCAGTCACCGAAGATTGCCCCGCCTCGATCCTGCGTGAAAAGCCCCACGTCCACCTCTACCTGGATGAAGAAGCAGCAGCCGAGGCGTTCCCTCAAATCTGATATGAATTCGAGAGAACGCGTTCTGACTGCGCTCGACCATCGTGAACCCGACCACATCCCCTTCGATCTGGGCAGTGTTCAGGTCACCGGCATTCATCGCATCGCCTACCAGAACCTGCGACTGGCACTCGGCCTGCCTCAAAAAGAGGAAGTTCTGTGCGACGAAATCCAACAATTGGTATCGGTCCACGACGATCTACTCGAGTATTTAGGTATCGATACCAGGGGCCTGTATCCTCTGAACAGCCACAATTGGGGCGTGGTCGAGGAAGATGCGGGCTCGTATTGGGCTTATCACGACGAATGGGGGATCAGCCATCACTGCCCCAAAGAGGATGGTCTCTATTTCAGCATCGTGCAGGTTCCGCTACCAGGTTACGATATATCGCCGGCCCAGGTCGAGAACCACATTTGGCCCGACATGGGCGCTTCCTGGCGTCTGGTCGGGCTCAGAGAACAGGCAGAGCGATACCGTGCTACCGGTTATGCCGTTGTCCTCAAAGATGCCTTTGCCGGGATCTTCGAGATGTCGCAACGAATTGTCGGCATGGAAAACCTGTTGATCATGATGGCCGCGGATGAGAAACTCGCTTGCACACTGTTCGACAAGATGGCAGAGCTAAAACTGGACTATTGGAACAGCGCTCTGGCCGAGCTTAGTGATCTGGTGGATGTGGTCACCTACGCCGATGATTATGGCACTCAGATCTCACAGCTTATCTCCCCGGACATGTTTCGCCGTTTGCTCAAGCCCCGAGTCCGGCAAGTATTTGACCTGCAAGCCCGCCTTGCGCCTCACGCCAAACGATTTTTCCATACCGACGGCAATGTGCGCCCCATCATCCCCGACTTCATCGAAATGGGCGTCGACATCCTCAATCCTATACACATCAGGGCAACCGGCATGGAGCCGGCCGCGCTCAAACGTGATTTCGGCAAAGAGCTGACATTCTGGGGCGGCGGCGTTGACACGCAAGGTATCCTTCCCAATGGCACGCCGCAAGAGGTTCGTGACGATGTGCAGCGCAACATCGAGGCGCTTGCACCCGGCGGCGGCTACGTGTTTACTACCATCCATAACATACAGGCTGACGTGCCGCCCGCCAATATCATCGCCATGTGGGAAGCCTTTCAAGAATTCGGAGTCTATCAGACATGAAGTATCAGCATTTAGGTAACAGCGACATCGCGGTTTCGGTTATTTGCATGGGCTGTTGGGGTCTGGCAGGTGATTTTCACTGGGGTGAGCAAGATGACGCCGCATCTATCGCCGCCGTCCATGCCGCCCTGGATGCGGGTATCAATTTCTTCGATACGGCCGAAGCGTATGGCGACGGGCACTCGGATGAAGTGCTGGGTCGGGCATTGGTTGGCCGCCGGGATCAGGTTGTCATCGCCAGCAAAGTCAGTGCTGATTCGCTCGCTCCCGATGATTTGATCGCTTCCTGCGAAAACAGTTTGCGCCGGCTGCGCACCGACTCTATCGATCTCTTGCAAATACACTGGCCCAACTGGGATATTTCACTGGCAGAGACATGGGCGGCACTGGAAACGTTGAAGGTCCAGGGCAAGATTCAGACTATCGGCGTCTCTAACTTTGGAACCATCGATCTGCCAGATCTGCTTACCTTGGGGCGCCCGCTGACAAACCAGTTACCTTACAGTCTGCTCTATCGGGCCATCGAATTTGACCTGCAACGGCGGTGTGTGCAAGAGGATATCGGCATCCTCTGCTATAGCCCGCTTCTGCACGGCCTGCTCTCCGGCCAGTATGCTGGACTCGATCAAATGTCTCCCACCCGCGCACGCACTCGCCACTTCTCACCCGATTGGCCTTACATCCGCCACGACGAACCGGGCTGCGAGGCTGAAACAACGGCGGCGCTGCACGAGATTCAGCACATCTGCACCGATATCGGCCAGTCCATGGCGCCTGTGGCCTTAGCATGGTTGTTGCATCAGGCGGGCATCACTTCTATCATCACCGGTATGCGCCAGCCCGAGCAGATCAACGATTGCGCCAAAGCGGTCACGCTAGAGCTATCGACGGAGGTCCTTAGCCGACTCGACCAGGCCACGGCCGCCGTCAAACAAAAGCTCGGACCCAACCTGGATATGTGGCAGACTGAACCTCGCTCCCGTTGACAGATCCTCTCACAGGAGTTACTCATGAAAGTCCTCTTTATCGGTGGTACCGGCGTCATCAGCTCGGCATGTTCGACACTGGCAGTCGAGCATGGCATTGATCTCTATCTACTTAACCGGGGCCAGACCGAGCGACTGGCGCCCGCTGGCGCCAAGGTGCTACAAGGTGACATCCGAGATGTGGCAAGCGCCGGCGCCGCTATCGGCGACCATAGTTTCGACGCTGTGGTCGACTGGATCGCATTCACGCCAGAGCACGTGCAAACAGACATCGACCTGTTCAAACATCGCACGAAACAGTACATATTTATAAGCTCCGCCTCTGCCTACCAGAAACCTCCGATCAACCTACCTGTCACCGAATCGACGCCACTACACAACCCGGTGTGGTCCTATTCCCAGGATAAAATCGCTTGCGAAGAGCGGCTGATGCAAGCCTACCGCCAGGAGGGTTTCCCGACCACCATCGTCCGTCCTGCCCATACCTACGACCGCACAAAGTTACCCCTTTTCGGCGCTTACACTGCCGTAGCGCGAATGCGTACGGGCAAAAAGGTTATCGTACCGGGAGATGGTACTTCACTGTGGACGCTGACACATCATCAAGACTTCGCTAAAGGCTTTGTGCCCCTCCTCGGCAATCACCGCACCATCGGCGAATCCTTCCACATCACTTCAGATGAGTGGCTTTCGTGGAATCAGATCTATCAGATTCTGGCCGATGCCGCGGGCGTGCCTGAATTGCGTTACGTCCACATCCCCTCTGATCTGATTGCCACCTACGACGCGGAGTGGGGTAACCACTTACTCGGCGATAAAGCGCATAGTGCGATTCTGGATAATTCGAAAATCAAGCGCTTTGCCCCAGACTTCGCGGCGACGATCCCTTTCTCGCAAGGGGCACGCCAGATCATCAACTGGTTTGACGGCGACCCAACTCGTCAGGTGGTAGATAAGCGAATCGACGCCCTCTTTGACCGCCTCATCTCGGCCTATGGCTGCGCCTTTCCTTAGTGCTCCGTTAACGAGGAAAGCGGTAGTACGCTAAACCGGCTGGCCCGATAATTATGTCGTCAAGCACAGCCGTGAGGTGAGCGAAATCGACGCCGAAACTATATCACAACTGATTGCGGCATTTACGACCATCATCTTTATCTACGGCCTGGGATTTTCCATCCAACGCCTACAACCCTTCAGCACAGAGATGCTGACGCAGTTGTCGAAATTGGTTATCCAAATCCTGCTTCCGCTTTACCTCTTTTACGTTACAGCATCCACCACTTCGGTTGAAACGTTGAGTGTAGCGCCCCGTCTTATCGCAGCGGGTGTGGTGGCGCCCTTGTTAGGTTATATTTTAGCGACCGTGGTGCTCAAACCGGCAGCAGTTGCAGAGCGCCAGCGAACGACGTTCCAGTTTTCGATTATGGTGGCGAATACCGCATTTTTGGGCATACCCATTTGCCAGGCCCTTTATGGTACTGTTGGCGCCGTTTATGCCGTTTTGTATGATTTCGGTACGGCATTGATCGTGCTGACATTTGGTATCTGGGTGATCAGTGGGGGACGCCGCGATAATTGGCAGGCGTTGTTTCTGAATCCCATCATTTGGGGCATGATACTCGGTTTGGGATGGGCGATTGCTGGCTGGACTTTCCCTCAGTGGCTGGCCAGTCCGCTTGAAACTTTGGGTGATCTCACGATGCCGCTGGCCCTGCTGGTCGGAGGGGCGTCCCTGGCTAGTATTCGCCCGACGGAGCTTGAATGGCGGCAACTACTGGCCGGTTTGATCTCGGCCCGACTTGTCGTTATACCATTAATCGTCGCAGGTCTGTTTCTTTTGCTGGGCTGGGATGATCTAGCAGCCAACGTCACTATCATCCAGGCGGCGATGCCGTTAGGACTGGCAACTGTGATGTTCGTGGAATCCTACGGTGCAGACGGCCCATTTGCGGCTGCCGCCACACTTTGGTCTACCCTGTTTACGATCATCAGCCTGCCTTTAATCGTCTTTTTTCTGCTCAGCTAATGCAGCCTCTGATCGCCAAACGTGAAATCAAAATTCAGTAGATCCAGATACCACAAATGTTGTATTGTAATCGTCATTACGCCTGTTCCATCCCCTTCCGAACATCTTGAACTAACTGGTCAATCGTACTTTCGTTGGTATCCCAAGAGCACATGAACCTGGCGCCGCCGGCGCCGATAAACGTGTAGAAGTGCCAGTTCTGGCTGTGCAAATAGTCGATAACGTGCGGCGGCATGTTTACAAAAACAGCATTGGCCTGCCTGGGAAAAAGTGTTTCGATACCCGGGAATTGCGTCAGTTCAGATTCTAAACGCGCCGCACAACGATTAGCATGTTGGGCGTTGTTTAGCCAGATCTCATTTTCCAGCAGACCCAGCCATGGCGCCGATAGATAACGCATCTTGCTTGCAAGCTGCCCCGCCTGTTTGCAACGATAATCAAAACCCTCGGCTAATTTGCGTTTGAAGAAGATAATGACCTCGCCCATTGCCAGGCCATTTTTCGTACCTCCGAACACCAACACATCGATACCGCATTGCCATGTGATTTCTTTGGGTTTGACACCCAGTGTGACGATGGCATTGACAAAGCGAGCACCATCCATATGCAAGCGCAAGTCATGTTTGTCAGCGATATTGCGAATTTCCAGCAATTCTTCTTTGCTATAGACGGTCCCCACCTCGGTTGCTTGCGCCAGGCTGACCACCTTCGGCTTTGGGTAGTGGATGTCCGAGCGCTTGAGCACCAGTTGCTCGATACCTTCGGGCGTCAGTTTACCTTCTGCGCCCTGTGCCACCAGTATTTTCGAGCCGTTGGAATAAAATTCCGGCGCTCCACATTCATCCGTTTCGATATGCGCCAGCTCGTGACAGATGATACTGTGGTAGGAATGACAGAGAGATGCCAGCGCCAACGAGTTAGCTGCCGTGCCGTTGAAGACAAAATAGACTTCGCACTCTGTCTCGAATACGTCGCGCAATTTGTCGGCAGCTGCCTGGGTCCAAGCATCATCGCCATAGGCATACTGATGTTCTTGATTGGCGCGCAACATGTAGTCCAATGCTTGAGGACAGATACCCGAATAATTGTCACTGGCGAATTGTTGGGTCTTATGATTGGGTGTTGTGTTAGTGTGTATCATCGGGAATCGGATTATTGCATATTGCAAACTGGTTCAGACTCGCTCTAGCTGAAAAACCGCTGTTGTAGCCATCAGGTTTTTGAATTTGCGGATAGGACTGATGCGGCCATTGGCGAGGTAAACCTGCTTGCTGATAGAAATATCGATCGAACGGGTGAATTTGGCGAAATCGGCAAGAGTGAAGGCCTGCCAGCGCGGTGAATCGTACCAGCTTTGTGGCAGATCGGGCGCTTGTGGAATCCGTCCGATTACCAACAACTCTAAACGGCAACGCCAATAACCCCAGTTGGAAAAACTGACGATGGCGCTTTCGCCCACGCGCAGCATTTCGTTGAGAATGTAGGTGGGATCATCCAAATAGGGTAGGGTTTGACTCAGAACCACAAGATCAAACCAACGGTCGGGATAATCTGCCAAACCCTCTGCGAGATTACCCTGCCGCACACTGAGGCCACGACGTACGCAAGCCAACACACAGGCCTCGATCAATTCGATCCCCCGCGCTTGCACTTGTTTCTCGTGGATCAGATATTCGAGTAAATCCCCTTCTCCACAGCCCAGGTCCAAGACTTTGCTCTTGGCCGGAACAAGATCGGCGATGGCCCGCAGGTCGGGGCGGAGACGGGCCTGGAAATTGGAGACTGGGGATTGAGAGCTATCGTTCACATGAGTTCCTGTTTGCTCGTATAAGTCTGCCTTAGAATTCCTGCATTAACTTCATTACCAGAAGAGGATACCTTTGCCTTTTACTCTTTGCCATTTACCTTTTGATTTTCAAACTAACCTATCGGCGGTTCCGGAGCAACAATACCTTCCTCCCGCACCAGCCTATCAAGAAAACTACCCAAAAGATTGGTCATGGTATCGACCTCTAAAAGAAAGGCATCATGCCCCCAAGAGCTTTCGATATCAAGGTATGTTACATCAGCGCCGGCGGCGGTCAGGGCGCTGACCAATTCCTTGCTATGATAACTGGGATAGAGCCAATCGCTGGTGAAACTTATTACCAGAAACTTGACCTGCGTCGAATGTTCGAACGCAGATACAAGGGTGCCGTGCTGTTCGACCAGATCAAAATAATCCAGGGCTTTAGTCACATAAAGGTAACTATTGGCGTCAAATCTACGGGTGAAGTTATTGCCATTGTACTTAAGATAGCTTTCGACTTCGAATTCAGTCTGAAACTCGTATCCGAATCTCTCTCGACCTTTGAGCCTGCGTCCGAACTTCTGGTGCATCGACTCCTCGCTGAGATAGGTAATGTGTCCAACCATGCGTGCAACCGCCAGACCTGCGTCCGGTTTGTGAGGCTGATCATAATAATTACCACCATTCCAATAAGGGTCGGCATAGATAGCCTGCCGACCCACCTCGCTAAAGGAAATTAGCATGGGGCTATGGCGAGCTGTGGTGGCAACGGGAATCACCGAAACCACCCGATCAGGGATGTGCGCCGCCCACTCCAACGCCTGCATCCCCCCCATAGAACCCCCCGTAACAGACAACATCTTCTCGATACCCAGGTGATCGAGTAACTTTATCTGGGCGTTGACCATATCTCCGATCGTCACAACCGGAAAACGAAGAGCATAGGGTTTGCCCGTGGCAGGGTCAACACTCATGGGGCCGGTCGATCCAGAGCAACTGCCGATGACACTGCTGCTTATTACGAAAAACCGATCGGTATCAAACGCTTTTCCAGGCCCGATGCAATCGTCCCACCAACCTGGCTTGTCGTCATCTTCATCATGGTAGCCCGCCGCATGCCCACTTCCGCTCAAGGCATGCACCACGAGTATCGCGTTCGATTTATCGGCATTCAAGCGCCCGTAAGTCTCATAAACCAATGTTACAGGGCTGAGGGATGCGCCACTCTCCAACTGAAAGGGTTCGTCTTCAGCAAAGGTAAAATACTGGGGTTGGACGAGTCCGACTGAGTTTTGTGGGAACATGGTATTTTCCATGATCAGATAATCTCTACTGATGTACCGCCTTATGAAGTGCCTGATCCAGATCCCACAACAGATCTTCGACATCCTCTAGCCCAACACTGAGGCGTATAAAATCTTCAGTGACGCCGGCTACCAGTAGCTCCTCTTCACTGAGCTGGCTGTGGGTGGTGCTGGCGGGATGGATGGCCAGGCTCTTGGCGTCGCCCACATTGGCCAGGTGACTGAAGAGCTGCAAATTGTCGATGAAACTCTGTCCGGCAGCGCGACCGCCCTTGATGCCGAAACCAAGGATGGCGCCGGCGCCTTTGGGTAGATATTTCTTGGCGAGATCATGGTCGGGATGACTGGTCAGGCCGGGATACGTCACCCATTCGACATCGTGATGTTCGTCAAGGAACTCGGCCAGGCGCTGGGCATTGGCCACATGCCGGTCGATACGCAGACTCAGAGTCTCGACACCTTGCAGGGTAGTCCAGCTATTGAAAGGCGACTGGCAGGCGCCAATATCCCGCAGGATCTGAACACGGGCTTTGATGGCGAATGGGGGTAGACCTGCGCCGAGCAAATCGGCATAGACCAGGCCATGATAGCTGGGATCAGGCGTTGTGAAGTTGTCGAAACGGCCACTGGTCCAGTCAAAATTGCCACCATCCACGATCATCCCACCAATGGTCGTGCCGTGCCCACCCAAGAATTTGGTGGTGCTGTGCGTGACGATATTGGCGCCATGCTCGAAGGGGCGGCACAGGTAAGGCGTGGCAAAGGTGTTGTCGATCATGATTGGGATGTTGTGGGCCTGGGCGATAGCAGAGACCTCTTCGAAGCGGAATACCGTGATATCAGGATTGCCCAAAGTCTCGCCATAGATGATCTTGGTGTTGGGCCGGATCGCGGCTTCGATAGCAGATGGATCAGTCGGATCGACCAAGGTAACATCGATACCCAGGCGGGGGAATGTGTAGTTGAACTGGTTAAAGGTGCCACCATAAAGCCGGCTACTGCTGACAATATGATCGCCCGCCCCGCACAATGTGAGAATGGCCATGGTTTGAGCGCCATGGCCACTGCTGGCTGCCAGTCCTGCAACACCACCCTCCAGGTCAGCAATACGCTGCTCGAGCACATCGGTGGTGGGGTTCATAATGCGGGTGTAGATGTTTCCCAGCTCTTGCAACGCAAACAGATTTGCAGCGTGTTCGGTATCTCTGAAATTGTAACTGGTGGTCTGATAAATCGGTACTGCCCGGCTGCCTGTGGTGGGGTCAGGCTGCTGGCCGGCATGAAGCTGGCGAGTTGTGAATCCAAGCTGGCGTTCTGCTGTCATGGTTGTGTTCTCCTGATGCAATGAAAGTGTGATGGGTGTGTGTTTTGCACTGCGGCTATGCAGAGGAAGTGATCCGGTTTCGGCCAATGAAACGAACATGTTGGGAACTACACAGGGCAAAAAAATACCCTCTGCCGAAAGCGAGAGGGTTGGGTGACCTGAGCCGATAACTAACAGAATCCTATCCTTACAATAATCCCCTGAATGGGGATGAGCGGGAGACTGCAGGGTCGCTCCTCTCATCTTCCAGATTTCTTCTGCCGGAATTGGCACCCTGGCGCTCGTTCAGCATCGTTGCTGCGCTTGCCGGGTTGCCGAGGTTTCATCGGGCCGGTCCCTCAACCTCTCTGGATAAGAGTGCTTTATCTAATTGGCCGGCAGGATAATTGAGATGTGGGACATTTGTCAAATCTAACAGAGAAGCGAACGAATCAGATATCACGAAATACGGCATGGTTCATTCTGCCGAGTTTGCATCTTTACAAATCCAGGTCTGTGATTGCGAACAGAACCAAAGATTAAAGATCCTCCACGGTACTGACGGCAGTGGCACAGACACCGCCCCACCGCTGGCCGAAGCATCGATCTTACAGGATGCAGATGCCTTGTATGACACCATCAGCCAGGGGCGGCTGGAACAAGGTATGCCCAATTGGGGCCAGGTGCTCTCACCGGCTGAAATCAATGACGTGTTCACCTATCTGGGCATGCTGCGAGCGGGTGAAACGGCCCCACCCGAACCCGTAGAAGAGGAGGGACCCGATCCTTTGAAGATGGTCCAATTCTTCTACCTGAGCCAATGTGCCACCTGCCACGGTCTGGCCGGAGAAGGCAAGGATGACAAACCGGTGCTCATCGCAAACGATTTTATCCAGAACGCCGATGACGCAGAACTGCTGCGGCTCATCAGCGATGGTCGGGCGAACACCGCCATGGAAGGGTTTGCCGATGTCCTGGATGAAGAAAAGATCCAGACGGTCATTATGCTCATACGTAGTTGGCAATAAGATCGGCGTCGTTAAAAACAAGGCCCCGGCATGTGCGCCGGGGTCTTGTTGATCTGGTACTTATCGCCTACAATAAGGTTATGAGCGACAGGGGCAAGGTCAGCACATCTCAATTGGGTGTGTCCTTTTTCGGTTGAGCCCCTGATACATGACGTGCAGGCCGCCAACACCGGGAGACTTTATCTCCCGGCTACGAACAGCGCCCCTTCGTTGGGGCTTTTGGACCTCGCGGCCCGCTAAGCCGGATTGATCCGGCGTTGTTTGATAGCCCGGAGAGTTCATCTCCGGCGGCTGTGCACAGACAGGTCCAACTCATTTAGGATGCACCCATATCAATTTAAACTACTGAGATCGTGTGGACAGGTAATACCCGGCCCTAATCTGACAGATAATCGGCTAGAGCTTGCTACATGCGATATCTTGATAGTTTGCTCAAATCGAAGAGACCAGGGGATTATAGAAATCTAGACCGCTGCCAGCGAATCTCACGGTTGTCCCTGCCTGCCGCCCGTTGTATACTTAGATTGCAAGTGCAACACGTTGCAGGGACGATATCTATTGTTTCGCCGATGCGTGTCGGTCCAAAGCTACGTGGCTGCCCATACATTCGTCGCATCAACACATTTAGAGGGACCTGCTTAGGAACGAGGTTTTATTAATATCCGAAACTTCTGCGTACCGGTCGGTCGAAGTTTCTGGTTTTATTGAATCCTAAGTCCTTAGTAGGTCGCTCGCCTAACCGAGGATTAGCTGGACCTTTTCTGGTTTCATTGAGGTCTTGGTCTCTAAGCACAAGGAGATGCAAAGAGAAAGAAGAAGATTCGTTAAACGATCTCTTCAAGAGGTGTCATCCCCTGCCAGCCGTGCGAGACGGTTTCGGATGCAAGGCGAGGCAGACGTGGATGTTTGAGTTCCAAATCATTTAACACTCACCCCACTCATCGATAAGGAGAAAATGATGAAACGTTTACTGTTGGTTTTTTCGATCATTATGGTGTTCGGTCTTGTGCTTGCTGCATGTGCCGGAGCCCAACCGGCTGCTCCACAGCAGCCAGCGCAGGTTGCGCCTACAGAAGCGCCCGCGCCCGAACCGACCGAACTACCCGCACCCGAACCAGCCGTAAAAGGCCCGCAAGGTACATTGCGTGTGGCGCTCTCCACTTTGCCAAACTCGCTCGACATGCCCATCGCTGCTGAGCGCAACGCCTCCAACGCTTCGTGGCAGTTGTACGATAGCCTGGTATGGATAGATGACGACGGAGCGATCGCACCGGCGCTGACGGAGAGTTGGGAGATTTCGGACGATGGAGCCGAAGTCGCCATGAAATTAAGAGAGGGAGTTACCTTCCACAATGGTGAGGCATTCAACGCTGATTCGGTAGTTTTCTCGTGGGAGCGAGGCCAGAGGCCGGAGATGCAATGGAGTGACAGGTGGACGATCGTGTCAGACATCGAGGTAATCGATGACTTGACGGTCAAACTCAAGACTGAGAAAGCGAACCCTCTGCTTCTGCGTATAATCGCCGAGAACTGGGCTATTGTTCCGGCGGCATATATCGAAGAGGTTGGAGAAGAGGGTTTTGCCGAACACCCGGTTGGCACAGGTCCGTTCCAATTTGTGGAATGGCGCAAGGGCGACCGCATCGTGATGGAAGCATTCCCCGACTATTGGGAAGAGGGCCTGCCCAAGGTTCAGACACTGGTTTTCCGCCCAATTCCTGAGTCTGCGACGCGCGTGGCTGCCATACAAACGGGTGAGATCGACATCGTCGGCCGCTTGAGTGCAGAAGAGGCCGCACAACTTGAAGGGATGGACAACGTCAAAGGTATCACATACCTTGTTGATCGTGTTTACTACATCGCCTTTAACAACCTGACCACGGGTCTCGGGCAACCCACCGAGGATGCCAGGGTGCGGCAGGCGATGAACTACGCAGTGGACATCGATTCGATCATTGATGCGCTATTTGATGGCAACGGCCGTCCCTCAACCGGATATGTAACGCCGGCGAACTTGGGCTACGACCAGGATATCCAGCCCTTTGGCTATGATCCCGACAAGGCGCGCGAGTTGCTGGCCGAAGCCGGCTTTGCCGACGGATTCGAGATCGATTTCGCCTGCCTGGTGGACGCCTACCCCAACTTCGAGCAGGTGTGTGAGGCCATTACCGGCTATCTCGGCGATGTCAACATCACGGCTAATCTCGATCTCATGGAATCTGGCAAGTACTGGGCTCTGGAGGCCAACAAGGAACTGCCGCCACTGTTTGGTGACAGCTGGTCCGAGGCCAGTGGTGAGGCTCTACCCCGCCTTATGGGTGCGTTGGGCGGTTGGGATGCCAGCTTCTCAGCGTGGTCCGACCCTGAGATTGACAGACTTATAGGAGCAATCGGTTCAGAGATGGACAACGATGCTCGCGCCGATCTTTACGTGGAACTGCAGAGCTATATGCAGAAAGACCCACCCTTCATCTACCTGTACGAACCCACCACCTTTGAAGCGAAAAATCCAAAGGTGCAGGATTATAGGCCAAGGGCAGCTGAGAACTACTATCTCAAGTACACTTGGGTGGAAGAATAAACCGGGATCTATCAACAGTTGGTAGAGATCTGGGAGGGAGCGTCTTGCCCCCTCCCAGATCGTATCTAAGACTAACAGACGATCTCGTGATGCACCAGCTGTTGCCTCACACCTATCATCCTGCCATTTGAACGAGGAATTCTATGCAACGATATCTCTTTTCTCGTCTCGTTCAATCTGTTTTCCTTGTTTTCGGTGTCCTGCTACTTGTGTTTGTCATGATGCGGCTCACGGGCGATCCGGCAACGCTAATGGTTTCCCGCAATGCTTCGCCTGAACAGATTGAAGCTGTGCGGGAAGAGATGGGTTTTAATGAACCGATAACTGTACAATTCTTTCATTTCGTCTCAAACGCAATGGTCGGCGATTTCGGGATGTCCACCCGCCATCGGCAACCGGCGCTTGATCTGATTTTGGAGCGATTACCGGCAACGATAGAGCTGGCGACGGTATCACTGCTCCTCTCTATGCTAATCGGCATACCGCTAGGTCTGCTGGCCGGTTCTCGCCCAGGTAGTTTTTGGGATGCTCCAGCCCGACTGGTAGGGCTGATCGGGCAGACGGTTCCCAATTTCTGGCTGGCGCTCATTCTGATCCTCGTCTTCGCTGTTCGACTTCGCATGTTCCCCACCTTTGGCCGAGAAACGTGGCAAGTCTGCTGCGGTATCGAGTTACCAACGAATTCGGTGATCTTGCCGGCCGTCGCCCTGGGTGTATTTACCATGGGACAACTGGTGCGATTCACCCGCTCGGCGGTGATGGAAATCAGAGGCGAAGACTATATCCGCACAGCCTACAGCAAAGGCCTGCATGGTCGCCGTATCTACTTCAAGCATATCCTCCGCAATGCAGCTATTCCACTGATCAGCATCATCGGCGTCCAGTTTGGCTATCTGCTCAGCGGTTCCATATATATCGAGACTATATTCTCCTGGCCGGGGCTGGGCAATCTACTGGCCGAATCTATTGGTAATCGTGATTTTGCACTCGTGCAAGCCATCGCCGTGTTCACCAGTATTGTGGTGATTGCTCTCAACCTATTGACGGACGTCGCCTACTCTGTGGCGGATCCTAGAATCCGGTATGGGGGATAACATCGTGAACCCGTCCGCAAACACCAGTTCAACGGGTTTGACTATTGATCTGGAACAAGAGCGTGGGATTGTACACCAGTCTAAATTCATCGGCAGGCTGCTCTGGCGCGATAAATCAGGCCTGATAGGGTTGATTATGGTGCTGATGGTTGTGTTTGCCGCTATCTTCGCCGCCGTGATTACACCCTACGATCCATTGGAACAGAATTTGCGGGCAGCCAAAATGCCACCAGCCTGGAATGAGGGAGGGGACTGGAGCCATCCACTGGGAACCGATGACCTAGGTCGGGATATTTACACTCGCATCATTTACGGCAGTCGTGTGTCCCTTGCGGTTGGGTTCTTTGGCGTGTTGATCGCCAGTACCCTGGGTATGGTATTGGGTCTGGTCGCGGGTTACAAGGGTGGGCGGATTGACGCTTTGATCATGGGCTTCGTCAATCTCATCTTGTCTCTACCCTATCTGGTGATTGTGGTGGTCGTGGCCGCCATTCTGGGGAGGAGTCTGCTCAACGTCGTTCTCATTTTCGGTATTACTGATATCGCCATCTTCGCCCGAATTACGCGCGGCGAGGTGTTGCGCATGCGAGAATCAGGCTTTGTGGAATCAGCTGTCAGCCTTGGCGCCGACACCCCTCGCATCCTCTTCGACCACATCGGACCCAATCTCATCGGCCCTTTGGTCACCATTGCCACTTTCGAAATGTCAGCCATGATCTTCTACGAAGCCGGCCTGAGTTTCCTGGGCCTGAGCGTCCCTCCCTCGGTACCGAGTTGGGGGAACATGCTAGCCTCTGGCCGTAAGTTCCTCACCATCTATCCCTGGATAGCCATATTCCCCGGCCTTGCCATTGTCTTCACAGGATTGGGTATGAACCTGTTTGGCGATTGGCTACGCGATGTATTGGATCCCCGAACCCGTCGTGTGAAGAAGTAGAGATGCCAAGTATGGATGTATTACTCGAAGTTCAGGATCTCGTCACCAAATTCGATACGTTCGATGGCGTTGTCCATGCCTTGAATGGCGTATCTTTCGACCTGGAGGATGGTGAAATGATGGCTATCGTGGGCGAAAGTGGTAGCGGCAAGAGTGTGACGATGATGTCGCTCCTGGATTTGCTGCCCAAACCTGCCGCTCGTATCGCCGCAGGCACGGCCCTCTTCAATGACGGCATGCAGACTGTTGATTTGCTCAAGCTGCCCGAGTCGGAGATGCGTGAGGTGCGCGGCGGCAAAATCGGCATGATTTTTCAGGATCCCCTCACTTCCCTAAATCCAGTCTTGACCATTGGCGAACAGATAACCGAGTCGATGATGCAACACCTGATGGTGAACCAGTCCGAGGCCAGAGAGCGAACTATCAGGTTACTCGAGCAGGTGGGCATCCCTGCGGCCAGACACCGATACAAGAATTACCCCCATCAGTTTTCGGGTGGAATGCGCCAAAGGGTGATGATCGCCATTGCCATTGCCTGCGATCCCAAGATCTTGATAGCAGATGAACCAACCACGGCCCTGGATGTGACAGTACAGGCCCAAATTGTCGAGCTGACGAAAAACTTGCAGGCTAAACTGGGGATCTCCGTGATCTGGATCACCCATGATCTGGGGGTCGTGGCAGGGCTAGCGCAAAGGGTTCTCGTCATGTATGCGGGAAGACCTATCGAAAAGGCGCTGGTGGATGATCTGTATGAACATCCGCAGCATCCATACACCATCGGCTTGTTAGGAGCGTTGCCGAAGATGGGAGGAGTTAGTGATAGACGACTGGCAAGTATCGAGGGATCGCCGCCGGATTTGTACACCGAACCCACGCATTGCCAATTCGCCTGGCGCTGCTCATTCGCGTTTGAGCGATGTTGGCAGGAGATTCCACCAGACATCAACGTAGGTTACCAGCACCAAATCGCCTGCTTTTACGACGTAGACAGGGGGAGGCCACGAGAACATGGCTGAGCAGTATGACAGCGAGGTCCTGGTACGTATCGAAAACCTGAAAATGTATTTCCCCATTATGCGTGGCATCATTTGGAGCCGGCAGATTGGGGCGATCAAGGCCGTTGACGATGTGTCGTTTGACATCAATCGAGGAGAGACGCTAGGTGTTGTTGGCGAAAGCGGGTGTGGTAAATCCACCACAGGAAGAGCGATCTTGCAATTGTACCGGCCCACAAGTGGAAAGGTGTTCTTCGAAGACATAGAATTGACTGCCGCGAGCCCTGAAGAATTACGAGCCCTGCGACCCAAAATGCAGATGATCTTCCAGGACTCTTATGCTTCACTCAATCCCCGTCATTCGGTGGCTAAGATCATTGCCGAACCTCTCAGGATCCATGGAAGCGCCGACGATCTGGCTGTTCGAAATCGAGTGGCCGAGCTATTGGACCTGGTGGGGCTCAACCCCAAACATGCGAACCGCTTCGCCCACGAATTCTCCGGGGGCCAGCGTCAACGCGTCAATATCGCCAGGGCGCTGGCGCTGCATCCAGAGTTTATCGTAGCAGATGAGCCGATCTCGGCCCTGGACGTCTCTATTCAGGCGCAGATAGTCAATCTAATGCAGGATCTCCAGGATCAATTGGGGCTTGCGTACCTGTTCATTGCCCATGATCTGAGCATGGTGCGACACATCTCGCACAGAGTCGCCGTAATGTACTTGGGCCGGATTATGGAATTGGCAGACCGGGATTCCCTATTCCAACAACCTGTGCATCCTTATACCCAATCACTCCACTCGGCCGTGCCGGAACCTGATCCCAAAAAAGAACGAAGGCGAAGGCGTTTTATCCTCGCGGGAGACCCACCTAGCCCTGCCAACCCACCCTCCGGTTGTGTCTTCCACACCCGTTGCCCCTTGACCAGTGAAGATTGTGTGGCTCGCGTCCCTGAGTTTCGTGAGATACGCCCGGGCCATTTCGTAGCCTGCCATGTAGCCGATGATGCAGGCACTAGCAAGATTCCAGAACAGATGATTGTGGATTCGGCGTTTTGATGGTTGAGCAACAATTCTGTTGTCTTTAAGCAGTGAACATTGAGCAGCCATCCGTCTGCAAATTCGCGCTTAACGACGACCGCTTTCTAGTTGCTGATCGACAGATCACACTTGAGGATCCCTCGCAAATGGACATACCCCTAAATGTCGATGTGCATTGCCAGGATGGCCGTTGCGGCCGCTCCACTCATTTTATTGTCGACCCCATTGCCGAAAAGGTGACTCACGTTGTAGTGAAAGAAAGCTGGCCTTCAGGGACCTCGCGCCTGGTGCCGGTTAGCTCGATCACAGTAAGCACGCCAGCTGTTATTGTGCTAGAACACTTGCGAGAGGCCTTCAGTCAATTGAATGCCTTTGACCAGAGCGATTTCGTTTTTGCAAATGTGCCCCATTATGCTAGCGATCCTAAGTTGACACTCATTTGGCCGCACGTGGTACCCGCCAAACGAGTAATCGATGCCAAGTACAAGCGCATCCCCCCAGGCTACTGGCGGTGCAGCGAGGGGCGCGTGTGCGAGCAACAGACGGGCGTATTGGGCGAGTGGACGAACTCTTGATGGATCCGGAAAGTGGGCAGATTACTCACCTGGTACTGCGTGAAAACCACATATTGGGCACCCGCATTGTGACTATTCCGATCTCACAAATCGACTATATCGACGAAAAGGTTGTCTATCTTAAGGTAGATAAGAAAACCGTGAGCGCGATGCCGAGCATCGAAGTGAGACGGCCGTGGCGTAAATGAAAACAGCCGGAGGCGGTTTTGCTTCAGGGTGAATAGGTCCAACTTGAGGCAGAGCGGCCAAGAAGGGCGTTCTTGGTTCGGAACAGATTTGCCATATCGTAGCAATGGAACAAGCTGGGCCAATAATCGCGCTCGAGACACCTGCAGGTTGTTGCCATACGAAAGCTGCTTTCGCTCTTTCGGCCTCTCTACATGTCTCCTTTCATATGACAGTGGACGAAGTATGCGGTGTTTATAATGTCATGGACCACAAGGGTCCTTGAGACTCGGTTCTAAAGAGTGTTGGTGAATGATGCCAGAGGTCGAAGTTGACAGAAAAGGGCTCATCGTCCAATGTGTTGATACAAAAGCCAAAGAGA
>PIVW01001137.1 GCA_003353825.1 Chloroflexota bacterium | reverse complement strand
GTTTACCCGTGGAGGATCCCCACAAGCTGGCCTACATGCTCTTCTGCTGTGACAATCCGCCCGGGACCGAGGAGATCTCCGGGGCTCAGGACACGATCGGCCTGGTCTTCCCCGGCCTGGCCCGCTCCGACTATAACGGTGACTACTGGCCCCATTACATCGAGCACCTGCCCGACGAGAGTAAGTTACGTTTGTAGAGAAATTGCTCTACTTGATACCCTTAGGCCCTCGTTACGACGGCTACAATGTCCTTAGCGAAACATATATCACATCTGATCGAGCGCAGGCCCTGGCCGATGCCGCCACCGCCTGCTGGCAGGCGATTATGAATGAAGATGCTGTCGGTTTTGGCACGGCCATGCGCTGCTCCTTCGAAGCGCAGATCGCTATGTTCCCCCACATGCTCAATCCGACTATTAGCGAACTGATCGAGACCTATCATGAACAAGCCTTGGGATGGAAATTTTCCGGCGCTGGTGGGGGTGGGTATCTGGTGTTGGTAGCTGAGCAAACGATTGAGAATGGCATGCACATCACGGCGCGGCGTTTACTTTGAACAAATCCATGGGCAAGTTCCTCTACGAGGAGGCCGTGGCCGAGGACATCCTTCCTTCGACAAGCGACCGGAGGTCGCCGCTCAGGCTGTCAGCCGCGGCGGAAGTTGGGTGTGAGCAGAGCGCGGGAGCGGTTTGGGTTTGAGGCGCATACGTCGTTTGAAGAGGGCTTGCACAGAACGATTGAGTGGTATATTCTGATACTCAATCAAATGAATTTGATGGACAAAGGGCCGTGTACTCCGTGTTAATCTATGTCCTGAAGCTTTTTCCGACAGGCTGCTAGCTAGATTGCCAAACAGAGCGCTACGCTAAGTTCTTCTAATGAATTGGGTGTGTCCTTTTTGAGTTAGAGGGAAATCTTACCCTACCATACTAACATGTTTGGAGGCCGGTTCAGGCCTTCTGAACTTCCGAAACGGGGAGTTACGTTGACGAATCTAGGTCGAATCCTGGCGACACATTATGTCTCCAACT
>PIVW01001136.1 GCA_003353825.1 Chloroflexota bacterium | reverse complement strand
GCCTGCCCATGGCCCTACTGTTACAATAGCCAACCTTCAAATTCAGGACTTATCGACAATCGACCTATGAGTGAACAAACTGACAAACCAAGCGCCTCTTCTTTGAGTTATAAGGACGCCGGCGTCGACATAGACGCTGGAAATGCCCTGATCGAGCGTATCAAAGGGGTTGCCAAGCGCACTCGTCGGGCCGAAGTGATGGCGGGACTGGGTGGTTTCGGTGCGCTGTGTGAGCTGCCCAAAGGTTATCACGAACCGGTGCTGGTATCAGGTACCGACGGCGTTGGCACCAAACTGCGCCTGGCCATGGCTTTGGGAATCCACGACACCATCGGCATCGATCTGGTTGCCATGTGCGTCAACGATCTGCTGGTGCAAGGGGCCGAGCCGCTGTTTTTTCTCGATTATTATGCCACCGGTCATCTCAATGTCGATATCGCGGCGAGTGTTATCGAAGGGATTGGCAAGGGCTGTGAGCTGGCTGGCTGTGCTCTGGTCGGCGGTGAAACCGCCGAGATGCCGGGTATGTATGAGGGCGAGGATTATGATTTGGCCGGTTTTTGTGTGGGCATCGTCGAGAAATCAGCCATTATCGATGGTACGCAGGTGCGAACAGGTGATCAACTGATCGCTTTGGCCAGTAGCGGCGCCCATTCCAACGGCTATTCCCTGATACGAAAAATTATCGAGGTCACTGATGCGGATCTCAATCAGCGCATCGCCGGGCAGTCTTTGGGCGAGGCCTTGTTAGCGCCGACACGTATCTACGTCTCTGCCCTGCTGCAGCTTCTCAAGCAGTGTAAAATCAATGCCCTCAGCCACATTACCGGTGGTGGTTTGCTGGAAAATATTCCCCGGGTGCTGCCCAGCGAAACCAAGGCCATCATTGATATGAAAAGCTGGCAACTCCCTGCCATTTTTAATTGGTTACAAGAACAGGGCAATGTCGAGGCAACAGAGATGTATCGCACCTTTAACTGTGGTGTCGGCATGGTCATCTGTGTTCCCCCAGAACAAACCCACCAGGGTCAGAT
>PIVW01001135.1 GCA_003353825.1 Chloroflexota bacterium | reverse complement strand
GGTCCGAACCTCCTGGAACTGCTGTAACAAACCTGCCCTCCAATTTCTGTAAAGTATATACTCGCACCTGGCGACTATGGGGGGACAGACAGCCTCACATAGAGCACTCCGACGCTACAGCGACCAAATCCGGAAAGGTAGTAAACAGCGCCTTAGCAACAAGGCGATTGCAAGCATCGCCCGCCGTCGTTACTTTTATCAATTGATTCGAGGAAAAGAAGCGGACTCAGATAGATGCCGACCCGCCCACGACAGTTTCAGTCGCTGCCGCGAGCATGTCCCAATCCGCCTGTGCGCCATGATAGCAACAAATACCTTCATGTTCAAACTACTGGATCACCGCACTGGAGGTTGCCTCTGCCCAGTCTGTCCGGACCGTCCGACATTTACAACGTCCCACTTTGCTTGCGTCACCCCCCTGATCCGCTCCATCCTGGTGGGGCCTAAACTACCGCCTATTGGACCGAATCTGCTTACGGACCTACAGATTCAACACGACTACATAGGCATTTGGACACTCCACGAGCATCTTGGGCACTTTCTTCTGCATGAAGATGAGGATACATATCCTCATCCCCCAATGGACTACCGCCAGATGTTCCCAATTCCCCGGCTGATCACGCTGCTCAAATACTACTTTCAAATCACGGTCCAGACCAAATCATCCCGCCTACTGGTACCACCGAACATACTACCGGCAGTGGAACACCACCAAATAAGACACTCCTCAGTGGTCTGGTGTGGTATTGGCTTACCCCCACTCACACTTATAAGGCGGATCATGAAAGACAATCTGATCCTAATTGGCATAACTTTGCGCTACAGGTCGACCAACGATGACATTCACGATCTATGCGAGGATCCTGGCCCGGGTCCCGTAAAAACTGAGCTTGGTGCCATTTCAACTAAAATGAGCTGGTGCAGTACGCAATTTCCCTTTGCCTTCTGCCTACATCGAGGTAGGAACCCTCTCAAATAGCGCGCGGAGGCATTGTATCCAGTTCTCAGGCATTCCGGCATGGCGTAGTAGTGTC
>PIVW01000496.1 GCA_003353825.1 Chloroflexota bacterium | reverse complement strand
TCGAGAGCATCCAGCCACTCGTCACCCCCGATCGCGCAACCTGTTCCAATAAAGCCGGCGTTGGCGTACTCACAGCGGGAGGGCCAGAAGTGATCGACGTAGTTGTCGGTGTCAGGATCGCCGATGCCAACCAGTCCTGAGTTGTCGTAGCAACAAAGGGGATCACCCTCAGGGATCAGACAAGTGGGCTTGGCGTAGGCCTTCGGGCAGTTGTCGCCTGTGGTTCCAGCGTTGTTGTATTCAATGAACTCTGGTCTGTAGTTCTCAACGCCGCCCCGCCTACAGGTGTTGCAGTCGGCGGTCATCCCGCCATGGGGCATCAATAAGGGATCTTCACATTCAGTGCAGTTGTGACCCGTGAAGCCTGCGTTGCACCACTCATTACGAGCAGGCCAGTAGTAGTCGACCCAATGAAGTTCAAGCGGGTTGCCGCAGCCAATGGTTCCAGCATTGGCATAAGGCAGCCTCGAAGGAACCAGGCAGTCAGGAGTGGCGTGGGTCTTCGCGCAATACGTGCCAACGATTCCTCCGTTGACCCACTCGTAAGCATCAGGGTGCAAGCACTCGACGCCGGCAAGCGGATACTTGAAGTCTGGATTGATGTCGGGCGACTGGCCGCATTCGCCCTGCGGATACCAATGCCCAGGAGGGTGTGGATGAGGATGCGGTTCAGGGCCGTGTCCATCTGGATGGGGATGGGGATACCCAGGCAGGTGCGGATGCGGATGCGATGTCGGCGGGCAATTCTCGGTATGACAGTCGTCACCGATAATTCCAGCGCTGTCGTAGTCATGGTGCGGAGACAGCGGCAACAAGCAGCACAGATCTGCGCCACCACCAGGGGGATGAGGATGTCCCTCTAGGCGATCTTCAACACTCTCTGCCCACTGACCCAGGCAACTGCCAAGTTGCAAGATGGCCTGAATGACTCCTTTGGTGTTGCCGGGATAGCTTCTGATGCCATCACAAAAGATCGAACTCACCGCATTTAGTGCAGTGATTTCGCCCGATGTGTTCTCTTTGTACTTCTGCAGGAGAACACGCTTAATTTCCGGTTTTAGCTTGGGAGCCTCCGCCACATAACCGTCCCATTCGATGCAGACAGTCTAGGAGTGATCAAACTGTCTCCTTCAACAGGCGCTTTAATTCGTCTTTTTCGATATAGCTGACGATGGGCTCGGTACTTCCGTCCTCCATCGTCACCTCATTGACCCATTCTGCTGCTTCAGCCATATAAAGCCACAAGCGCTTTGTGCCTCGCTCAAGCCAGTAATCGTTTTGCCGAACGTGTTCAGGTTCAGGCTTGCGATCAAGATTCCAAAGAATTGGTCGATCAGCGCGCCGAGCCATGTCTCCCATCGGAGAGGTGTTGAATCCAAGGACGCCACAAGCGGCAGAGACAACACCGGACCAATCAATTGCTGCATTGCGTTGATACGACGCCATCGTTTTAGAGAAAGCGTCATCTCGAACAACGCCCGACCCGGCATGGATTCGATCACCTTGCATTCCGAGCGGCATGTCACTGGGCTCGAGCCATGGCACGTTGGCATCCCAACGCATGCAGTGCGTGTGCTTGCAATCGCGCCGCTCATCAGCCCTGACAGACAAATCGCCCCAGCTCTTCATGTAGCCCGCCATCTCTCGTTCGTAGTCACCTTTGATGCGGCGACTCGCTGATGGCATTGGGAAGCGACGCCCCGATGAATCGAACTTGGTTGTTTGCGTGTTGGCCGTCATCGACTTCGAGAAGTCTGGACAGTTGCAGTAGTACCGCAAAGATGTGCCGATGTGATTCCCTGGCCGCCAAACCGTTTTCCAAGGATCGCTTGGGTCGTACTCCAGCCGGCTCCACCGCAAGCGACCATTAACAATCATTCGACCCTGAGGCTTGGTCAGATCAAACACCAAGACCTTCTCGCCTGGATCGATCGCAAGCAGCGTCAGAGCAATCGAGCCAGGGGCGGAAGCTACCTTGTCGCGTGCCTCGCTCCCTTCAAAGCTGTCTTCGATCTGGTCGCCCACCAACATCTGTAGATGCTTGTGCAACAGCTCGTCTTCTCTGAACTCATCAACGATTTGATAGACCAGTCGATCGCCATCGATCGTTGCTCTGGATCGATCAAACGGTGCATGGGACACGACACTGCCTCGACTGCGCTTCGCTGTCGTCCATGACGAATCTGAACTGCTCTTCGATGGGAACAGCGACAGCACGACTTCAGCTTGGTGAATTCGATCACCAATCAAGAAGTGCGAGCGCACGGCAATCATCCGTTCAGCAAAGCTAGTGCCGACACCGATGTAGTACTGCTGCCCGTGACGCCAACGGGCGTAGTCGGACTCTCGGTTGTAATTCTCCAGCACCGTTCCATAACGGGTGGAGCCAAAGCGTCCAGCGTCATCGCCGCTTGGATAGATGCCTTTGGTTTTGCGTTCGTTCGAGCGACTAACGGAATCAAGCGACAAACTCTTGGTTGTCTTGCCGCTAATTGATCCCAGCCCCCGCCGGGCCATTAGTAATAGCCACCTTGGGCGTAAACAACCACTCGACTGGTGTAGTCAGGCGAGCAGAGCGCTTCAGATAATCCACAGAACAATGTCCAGTTCTTGGGGATGTAGATCGCTGTGTTTTTAACGGCCGTGTTGCTGGGCACTGGCACCAACACTTCAGGCAGAGGCATTGAAACTCGCTCGCCGCAATCGGTGGACTGAATCGCAACCGATGTGAGGTAATGCGTGTTCTGCTGCTGGATCATCAACGGATTGTTCACCGTGCTCATGAAGAGCAGCACGTCGTTTTCGTCAGTGTTCACCTGCGTGCTGGCCACGGTGACTGAATCGATGATGGCGCCATCGACACCGCCATCAGCAAGGACTACCAGGCCAGCAGGATCAGGACTGTTGTAGTTGAGAGGGTCTAATAGACCTCCAACCTCACCCAACGTGATGGCGTTGAAGAACGGACGATCGACAAGCAGCGGCTGCTTATTGGTGGATGTAGAAGCCATCAGGCGGTGACGTTACGTTGTGGGCCTCGACCGGCGGGGCCAAGGCCAAAGTTTGTGCCTTTGGCTTTACCAGAGCTGGCAAGACTCTTGCCTTTCATCCGGCCATTGCCTCCCTTCATTCCGAAGGTGGCTTGCTGAGGAACCTGGATCGACTCGGCATCCCCGAAGGCGGGGCCAGAGCCATAGCCAACATTGGGGTGATCAGTGTCCAGCTGCTGCCCGTCGAAGTCGGGATGCAAAAACTGCGCCATGGTTGGCACAGGAGGCTGAATCATTGGGCGTACACCTTGACCAATAAAGGTGGTGTCGCCATTGGGCGTCTTGTAGGCAACTGTGTCTTCCTGATCGAAAGACTTGATATTCATCTGATTGCCAGCCACACCTCCTGGCTGTGTCGCCAAGAAGTTTTGAGCCAAAACCACTTGCTTAGGGTCGGCTACATAAGGTTCGCCACCAGGGCCGTCATGGTTCACTCGTGCTTGACGAGTAGGCCCTTGACGACTCTTTAGAGCATCTGAATTTGGTGCAGATCCAGCTTGTTCCATGGGGAAAGTCTAGGAAGCTTGTGGTTTCCAGCCGAAGTGTTCGGCATACATGCCCGCGACGTAGCGGTCTTCTGTAAACCGACACGTTCCACCGCAACAGACGCGATACATGTCGTGTCCAGTTGAAACAACCACATGCTCGATTGTGGTCTTTGTATCGAGCTGTTCAGTCGAAATGATTTTCATCAGAACTGTGGCATTGCCCTAGATGGACTGTACTCGGGACCAAACATTTCTCTGCCGACGTGTTGGCTTGCCTCGTAAACAAAGCGCTCAGGACTGACGTGGTCTTCCCTTTCCTGAAGGTCGCCATCATCACGGCTGTAAATGTTTCCTTGTTCGTTCCTAAGTGGAGCTTTCTGCGGAGCAAAACCAGCCAAAGCACTTGGCATTTGCATGCTGGGTCCATTCTCCTGAGTACCGGTAAATGCCGCCTGCCTGGCATGAGCCCTTTGAGCTGAGCCACCAAACGTGTTTGCACGGTTCTGCCCCGGCTCCATGTGACGCTTGCCCATCTCCAGAAACGCACCGGGCTCTTCTGAACGAACCATGTCGATGGCTGGGTTTCGCTTCTGCCCGTGACGTTCCATCATCCCGTCGACGACGTAGTCAGGCATCTGATTGCCGCTAGCTCCAGTGCGAGCCATCACGCCTGGCTTGGCAGCCCTGCCC
>PIVW01001134.1 GCA_003353825.1 Chloroflexota bacterium | reverse complement strand
GGTTAAGGGCATCAACCGTGTTGTCTATGACATCACCTCAAAGCCGCCCGGCACGATCGAGTGGGAATAATGTGATGTTCAGTCCCGGCATCTGGTGGATCGGCTTGAGGATGAATCGATACGGCTTTGAGGTCCAGCTTTTGCAAATGTGCTCGTAGGGTGCGAGGCCGCTGAGCGTCTTTAGCCGGCGAGCGTAGTTATACACATCAATAAGCGCAGTCGTTGATATGAAAAAGCGAGAGAAATACAAGAAAGTGGCTCGCTCTCTGGCAAACAGAGCGTTGTCAGAAGTTGAACGCTATGTCGTGATAGGCTCACACATTGGACTGATAGCATACATAAGATCCAGATTGGGTTACGCTTGCAATTGTTGGAGCTACAGGGTACGAACGCGCTGTGTGCATTTTTTGGCGGAAAAGACAAGATTTGTGTAGTATCAAGCTTGTACTTACTTAAGGGGAGGCTGGCACAGTGGTGCTGGTCAGAAATGGATAACGTAAATGAATAAAGCACTTGTTGCGATTGTACTTGTTGCGTCGACTGCTGTTGCGAGTTGTGCGAAAAGAGCGGATAATATTGAGCCTGCTGCAATTAGTACTTCTAAATATGACGACTGGAACTGTAGCAAACTTTCGCGGGAAAAGTCTTTTGTTGATGGGGCGCTTGTTCGTGTATCGACATCACAAGACAGAGCAGCAAACACTGATGCGTGGATGGTGTTTTTGATTGGCGTACCTATAAGTGGTGGTGGAACGCCTGGCGAAGTCGCGCGACTAAAGGGTGAGCAAGAGGCGTTGCGCCGTTATATGGTAGAACATGACTGCCGTATATCGTAGCACGATTGCAGCACAGGTGACCTGCCCCCCGGTTCATGTTTTTTCATCTTCATGCCTTTGAGTTTAAGTCGATTACGTCGCTACCAAGCTCTTTTTGCTGATAGGCAAGTAGCGCGCCCACAAACAGAGTGCCTGCTGACAACAACAGGCCAAACTTTAGACCTGCGGGCGTATCTGCGATTCCGCCGACTACAGTTGGG
>PIVW01001133.1 GCA_003353825.1 Chloroflexota bacterium | reverse complement strand
TGCGAGCACTTCAGCCACCTGGATCTGATCGTCAAAAACCGATTGAGTCGGGTAATGGATCTCAACCCCACCATCTTTGGTCGGTTTTGCCAATCCACACTCCGGTTCCATGAAACCATGCGCGATGCGAGAAGTGGAAAACTCTCCAGACACCAACACATCGGATTCATTTAAGACCGCATTTATGTTCCCTCTCTCGATGGATCCTTGATAAAAGACATTATCGGACCGCTCTTCCCAGACTTTGGGCGCATCAGTTCGCAGAGCTTCATCCGGGTTGTATACCCCGGGCAGATCCTGGTAAGTGACCTCGATTGTTTCCAGCGCCTGCAGCGCGATTTCTGATGTTTCCGCAAATACAGCTACAATAGGGTCTGCTATGGAGCGGATGGTTTCGCCGATACTGACCAAAGCCGGCTGGTCCCGTTCTATCATTCCCAGCTTGTGTGACCCCGGAATATCATCTGCGCTGATGATACCTAAAACACCTTCCAAAACCTCAGCTCTTGAGGTATCCAATCCGGTTAAAACGGCAGGTGCTCTGTCTGCAAACAGGATCCTGCCGTAGAGCATGTTTTCCCAGGTAATGTCATCTGCATACTTCAATCGCCCTGTTGTCTTGAGAATAGCCTCATTGTAACGTACTGGCGCATCATCCAGATATTCTTCATAACTGACCGAGTCACCCCGTATGATACGTGACGATAGTTTCACCGCATCGAAGATCTTCTTGTATCCAGTGCAGCGACAGATATTCCGGTTGCGAAGGTAGGTCTGGATATCTTTGCGGCTGGGATTTGGATTACCTGCTAACAGCCCCTTGACTGTCATTATCATTCCCGGCGTACAAAACCCGCACTGAACGGCGCCAACACGAGCAAAAGCTTCCTGGATGGGATGCAGAGTCGAATCAGCAGAAACCAGACTCTCGATGGTTTCGATCTCTGCATTCTGTAGCTTGTCACTGTTAAGTTTAATTCCGCAGGATTTCGTTGGGCGACCATTGACCAGCACTGTGCAGGTACCACACTGAGATTTT
>PIVW01001132.1 GCA_003353825.1 Chloroflexota bacterium | reverse complement strand
TGATTATGCAGCCAAGAAATGATTATGCTTAACTTTAATACACTCCGACCAGCAGCGCCCCACGGCTCGAGACGGCTCCGCGCGGAGCACTGCGAGGATGCGTCACGATCTCATCTATAACGATATGCACAATCCTCATTGCGTCATCTCCCGTCAGGCCCGCCCACCTGTCAAAAATGCCCAACGGCCGGTCTCCCAGCGCAGCGCGATCATCAGCCGGCTTCTCGATCTTGACCATGCCGGCCCTGCCGGTCAGAGTCTGCTGCCGATTGCTGGCTGGAGCGCCGACGAAATCGACTGATTTAGAAGGTGCGATCACCTTAGATACTATAGATGTTCCGATGGCCGATGGCATTATTTGAACATAGTCAAATCGCCGTCGACAATCAGCTGATCAGTCATTGATGCCCGGCATCGAAGTTGAATGACTGCACAACTCAATCCCTAGAGGGGGGTGTCCGTATTGAAAAACGTGTTCCAGCATGGATCAGCATGGTCGCTTTTTATAAGGTGATGCGCGATTGGTCGCCCTGCGACCTGGTTTCATTTTTGAACCAATCGGTGACGGCCTACCATGAGGCTATCGGGATATGTTATTGACATACTTTTTGGTTTGTGATCAACACACGACAGCGCTCGATTCAAATCACAATTTACGACCCATTTACTATGGATTCTGAGTAGAAAGACGCAATTTAATACCGTGAGGCTTGATACATTTCCATCATGGAATGTATGTGACAGCATCGGTCTATGAAGTGCACATAAAAGGCATCAGAATGCCTCTGAGGGTGTCAGTATATAGGCCTGGCTGCATGATCGCCCGTACATAAATTCTTACCTATAAATAGGCTATTTCCCCGCAATGACGGCTGGAGTTGCGCACGTGACCCGGGCGGACCAATCGGAATCACTTATGGGTTTTGGTGTAATCACCGCCCAGATGCTGGCTTCTATAGACGGATGGGTGGCGCTCTGCATCAGTGTATAAGCTGATGGAAAGCTATGGAGTCAGCTGGCACTGATTTATGAGTGTACACT
>PIVW01000495.1 GCA_003353825.1 Chloroflexota bacterium | reverse complement strand
CAGCTTTCGAAATCCCTTCCTGTGAGAATCGTACGCACACCATGTACCGCCTTGGCTTTTTCAAGGTCGATGTTTTTTATTAGGGCGTGAGGACGTGTACTATGGCACAATTGTGCATGCAGTAATTCGGGGCCGAATTGAAGGTCATCGAGATAGCGAGCGGTACCGGTAAGTTTTAGCTGCGCTTCGATTCTGGGAAAGGGTTTGCCAACGATCTGAGGCTTTCGGGATACCATAGCCACTCCTGTTATCTCCGGGACCTTGAAGCCACCTGCACTGATTTAATGATATCGGCATATCCGGTGCAGCGGCATAAGTTACCCACCAAAGCCGATCGTATCTCATTCTCATCTGGGCGAGATGAACGTTGTAAGAGTGCGTAAGCAGACATAACCATGCCTGATGTGCAAAAACCACACTGCATACCGCTGTGATCAAGAAATGCCTGTTGCAGGGGATGTAGTCTGTCACCTTGCGCTAGCCCCTCGACTGTCTGCACCTTGTGTCCATCGATTTCTACGGCCAGAACCATACAAGCATTCACGATGTCATTGTTCAATAGCACACTGCATGTGCCGCACTGACCACTCAGACATCCTGCCTTGCTACCCGTATGCCCTAGTTGTTCTCGTAACACTCGCAACAAGGTCTGATGAGATGCTACGGTCAGGTGTTGGTCTACGCCATTTACTGTCAATGTGATGTTGTGGTTCAATGTACCCCTCCCAATAACTGAGATGCAACTGATTCGATACTCCGCCGTGCCAGGATACCCGCCATGGCTGCGCGGTAAGCGGCGCTGGCCTGTAAATCACTGATCGGCTTGATCGTCTGTTTGACGCACTCAACGGCATGATCGATCATTGCTTTGTCTGGAATACTGCCCTGTAGTACCTGTTCTGCGGCGTAAATGCGAATTGGCGTTGGTGCTGCCGCTGCCAGGGCAATTCGCCAATTGATCTCTGAGTCATCTATGTTACGGGCCAAGACTGCGGTACCTAGCAACGTCACATATTCCCCTTGGCCGCGCTGAAGTTTGTTGTAGACGCTTGCCGCATCAGCAACGGGTGCGGGGAGGCTGATGCGTACGAGTATCTCACCTTTTGACAAGACTGTTTGCTGGTTACCTTTAAAAAATCGGTCTAAGGGAACCTCACGTATACCACCGGGGTTCCAGATATGACAGACAGCATCGTAGCATAAAAGGGTGGGGATCAGGTCACTGGATGATAATGCACTACAGATATTGCCACCTACCGTTGCTCTGCTACGAACCTGACATGATCCGATTTCACTACATGTTTCAAAGAGCAAGGGAAAATGGCGACGTATGTCCGTATGCGCGTTCATTTGATTGAGTGTTGCCGCCGCACCCAGCATAAGACCGTTATGAGCATTGAAATAGATATTTCTTAGGTCTGGCAACGTCTTTATATCGACCACCAGATCTGTTTGCAGTGATCCGTTCTCTAGTGCCAGAATCAGGTTCGTTCCCCCTGCCAGCACATTGGTGACAAGATCGCTTCTAGAGAGTAACTCACCTGCCGCTTCAAGGGTTGTCGGATTCACATAGTCGAAGGTCGTCACTACCTTACCTCTGTTTTCAGGGTGGCCATTTAGTTGTCATTGTGTAGGTTTTGATACCGAGCACTAGCTTACATCATCTTGTTTATTATGCCAACTCGACATGAAACAGGAGTGAAAAATGGTGGTATTCTTACACATTTCTAAGCCGAAGAGCACCGAGATCATGCATTGGTGGATGCTTATGCTTTGCCTGCTGGGATTTTCAGTTTGGTGGCCACATTTTGGAAACGCTGGCGAAAAGTCGCGATAACGATTCTATCACCCTCATCGAGACCCAGAGCGAGCATGACGACCAGGTATGCTACGCCTACAATCAGACAGGCGATGGCTAAATAGAAAACATTAGTGAGTGGCAACCATCTGAGCCATATCAGTCCGGCTGCAGTTCCCGCTATGGCAGCTACAAATGGCTTGAGGTAAGCTTTGCTGAATGGATGCATATGCAACAGCATCCACACTTCCAGCAATCTGGCGAGATTGGCGAGGACGATCACCACCATGCCCGCGATCGCTGCACCGGTCAAGCCAAGGCGGGGCACCAGCCAGAAGTCAAGCGCCAGGCCGATCACAACCGTCATCACTGAATTGAACAGGGTGATGTCAGAACGTCCGGACATCATCAGAACGTTTCCTACGGAACCTGTGAAGATGTTAATCATCTGACCAAGGCTGAGAATCCGAAATGCGATGGCGCCGGCAACGAATTCGGGTCCGAACAATCCCATGATTTGGGGGGCAAAGAGCATTTGGGCCAGGAAAATAGGCATGGCAACGGCTACGATCCAGCGCGTGACCAGTTTGAAGAGAGTCGCCAATCGCGGCATTTCTCTGCGATGGTGGAGGTCTGAGATGACCGGAGAGAATATGGCATTGAAGGCTGTGAGCACGATCAGGCCAAGACCGGCAAGGCGCAGAGCGGCGTTAAAAATGCCCGCCACATCGGCAGCCAGGAAAATGGCCAGTACGAATAGTTCAGTTCGCCCATTGAGATACTCCACGACATTGGCGAAGAGCAAGGGCGTGGAAAAACGTGCCAGTTTACGTCCGACATGAGCGGTCGAGCCCCTGTCAACAGGCATGCTACGGCCGAGTCGTGTCAAAAAAAAGAGCGCCAGCAAGCTGCCTAAAACCTGAGCCACTACAAATCCCAAGACAGGCGCCATGACATCTAAACCGAACCCCAGGATTAGCACCAGTGCCACCACCAACTTCACTATTGGTTGTATGATGTTCGTGACGAGCGTGCGGTAACGCATCGTTCTGAATGCAACTGTGCCGGCAATGGCAATACCGGTGATGGTCAAGGCGGGAATAGTGATCGCCAGCACCGGGAGCAGATAGAGCAACGTTTGTTTATCAGACCAGCGTAGAAGTTGTAGCACCACTTCGGGATATAGCCAGACAAACAGACCGCCGAGTAGTCCCAGCACACCACCTGCGGCTAACGCCAAGGTGATCACCCTGTGCAAGGTCGCCCCCTGTTTTTCTCCCCGGCTTATACTGGCGTAGCGTAACATGCCTCGATCCAGGCCGGCGATGGTTATTCGACTGATCAAGGTGACTACGGTGACACCCAATGTGTAGAGCCCGTAATTTTCCGCCCCGATCTGTCGCGCTACCAGGATGCCAAAGAGATAGCTCACTCCATAGAAGATGATGTTCCCCGACAAACCTACACCGGCGCCTCGGGCTATCTGGCCTATCTCGCGCTCAACACTGGCGGCGTTGTTACCGGTAGAAGAAGACATAGCCCTTACGGCAATCTGGGTTAATGAGACAGGCGGGGTGCAAGGACAAGGGTATAGATCAGACGCCAGGCTAGCAGCATTGCCAGCAGGGCGACGGCGGTAACCAGATAGAAGGGTAGCGGGCTAAAACGTCCGAGGAATAGTGCTCGCAATAGGATGCCGACGATCAGCGCCGGAAGATAGGCGATGACTACGATACGGATGGTGCTTTTAACATCAGCCCATGCCTGTGGTCGAAAGGCGCCAAACGCGTATGCCACCAAAAGCCAGGCGATGATGAATGGTGCGGCCGTGCTCAAGGTCTCAAGAAATGCACCCAAGCCGGTAGCCATGCTGTGCGATCCTCTTCCAACGAGGGTGAACAGGATGATGGTCAAGACATCTCCCGCATAGAGGATTAACGGATATCGATTCACGATGGTTGATTCAAAAAGGGCCCGGCGCTACAGTCAAGCCGGCCAATGCGATCGATCTCGACCGTGATCCTGTCTCCAGGTTTTAAGAAGACCGGGGGCTCTCGAAATTGCCCGACTCCGCCCGGTGTTCCGGTGGTGATTATATCTCCGGGCTCCAACGTAAAGGCAGCAGAACAGAATGCTATCAAGGTCGGTACATTGTGGATTAGTTGATCGGTATTGCTTTCCTGGCGCAATTCGCCGTTTACCCATGCTCGAATTGCTAAACCGTGCGGATCCGGCAATTCATCTGTCGTTACAATGGCGGGGCCAAGTGGACAGAAAGTATCCAGACTCTTGCCACGCACCCATTGGCCGTCAGAGCGCTGTAAGTCGCGGGCGGTTACGTCGTTGAGGCAGGTGTATCCGAACACAAAGTCGTAGGCTTGTTTTGCATCCTCAAGGGCCCCCGCGGCGCGGCAGGAGACGCCGAGGTTGAAGAACCAGACGGCGTGGCCCG
>PIVW01001131.1 GCA_003353825.1 Chloroflexota bacterium | reverse complement strand
AACTGAGCTCTTTGACCTTGATTCCTACCATTTGAATCCAGAAAATGCTTTGTTAAGGCGAGTGCTACCTCTCCCGATTTTACAACCGAAGAAATTTGACCTCAAAACGGGAATTACTGATATAACGCCTTGTTTCAGCAGGTTTACAGTCAAATCTATCCTGCTTTGCGCCCACTTAATCACAATATCCATCGACTGCACAGCACATCTTTCGAAGCGACTTCGCCAGATACATAGCGGGTCAACACCAATCCCAGATCTCAACTTAGACATCAGTAACAGGCTACCGCATCGAGATGATAACGTCCTGTGATCTAAAGCCTACGTCGACGGGGCTTCCAATCACGAGACCCAGAATGTAGGGTGATACGATCTGCAAGTGAGAGGGATTATCGGGATGTGTCACCTTTGTGGCAGGGTCTGGATGGTACAAATAACCCCCTAGCGGACGCCCGGATGCAAACACAAGACAGCGGCAGAAGCAGAAATTCTCGGACTGGCGCCCAGGAAACCAGGCGATGTCTAGGAATTCGTGTTCGGGTTCGATGATCTGATATGTGAACGGGGCGATGGAGATATTGAGCGTACCGGGGTAACACTCGCCCAGATCCAGGCCCAGTCGCTTGAAAATCGGGTATTGCAGATTCAACGTTCCGCCGATGTAAGGGCTTTCGGGGTTGCGTCCGGAGGCGTGGCCATGGCCGGAAGAGACAACCCCGGCGACATGGCTGTCGAACTCTGATTCAGGCAGTGGCGATAGGCGCAAGGGCCGTCGCTTGCCATCAAGGCGCCTGTACCTGGCAACAGGCGATTTCGAAGACACTCTGTCAATCATACCTATGGGGTCAAGGTGGGTTCAGTCGGCGGCCGCACCCTTGAAGTGTACGCCAGAACCGGTACCCAACGACTCATTCATGGGCCGCATGCCGATTAAGAACACTCTCGTCTTCGCCGGCTGTATCGCCGCAAAGACGACAGCCTCTGCCACGTCTTCCGACTCGTGAAATCCCTCCAGCATCGGATCTCAAAGCATTTTGGCAAGG
>PIVW01001130.1 GCA_003353825.1 Chloroflexota bacterium | reverse complement strand
TACCGGCCACCTTTGTCCAGGCGGGGCCATTCGACAGCACCGTAGCTGTCTGCAATGCCACGAACTCACCTTCGCCGAATACCAACCCTTCGCCAAACAGGATCGCCTGTCCATCTGTGGAAACGGCTGGAGCACCCCCACCCCTCTGATAACCTCCACCCCCTCGTTGATAGCCGGGTGCGCCTCCGATCGTATAGTCGGTGACGCTCTCTTGTCTCGGCTCACTTTCATCCACCCATACCTGGATGTAGCCGTTCAGTGCCGGCTCGGTCGTGTTGAAAGTGCCGGTATAGGAAGATGTTGTTTCGGTCAGAACGATAACATCTGGCGCCGGGTCATTGATGGGATATAGCTTTGCATGTAGCGGCAGGCCAGATGGCACATTTGCTACGCTGATATCAATTGTGCGTGATGTCACCGGTGATACGGTGATCTCTGGTTGCCAGTCAGGATAGCTCCACAGTGTCAACTGCTCATCATAGGGTGTAACCAGCTTGCATCCGAGCTGGCCGACGTCGAGATCGTACAAACAGAGACGATCTCCATCCGCTGCTCCCCGAGCCAATATCCGATCCTGTGTGGGGCGTCCCAGGTCGATTAGCTTGTCTCCCTGGTATAGTATGGAACGCGCGCCGTTGCCAGGTTGCACACGACTTCCATATTCATCCACAAGATAGAAATAGGGCGCGGATAAAACGCCGGAGCTGGCGTGGGGCTCGTGAACCTGGATATGGGTCAGGGCTAAGGGTAAACTGCTGGGACCTGGATTCACCTCAGTGATATCGCCTGTTGGAACCTGCAATTGAGGATAGAAGGTTTCGATAGTCGCCCAATCGGAACGGCCGCTGCTACGATGGGAAAGTGTATCCTGGCATTCGGGCAACCACCCAGTGTCAGGATGAAATTCGCTGTTTCCTGAGAGATACTGAAAACTCTGGAAAAGTCTAAAACGGCTGTTCGCACCCCTATATACAGGGGGGGTTTGCTCGTTCGCACCTGTGTAAACGGGGGTAACAAATAGCTCAAAAAAGTTTTCCAGAGTTC